>CAMWVM010000007.1 GCA_947177715.1 uncultured Ruminococcus sp. | reverse complement strand
ATCTCCCACTAAAAACGTCAGCTGAAGCTGACCTTGCCACGTTGAAAACGGGCAATCCTTTATTTGAAGAAAAAACCGACCTGCAAAAACAAGTCGGTTTTCTTTATATCAGATTTTAGAGGCTGTATATGCTTTCATTAGCGTTAGAGTTTTCATTTTTAACAATCTGAACGTTGTTGTAAACATCCATACCTGTTCCGGCAGGAATAAGCTTACCGATGATAACGTTTTCTTTAAGTCCCATAAGCTTATCGGTTTTACCCTTAATAGCAGCATCAGTAAGAGCTTTGGTTGTTTCCTGGAATGAGGCTGCGGACAGGAAGCTGTCGGAATAAGATGAAGCCTTTGTGATACCCTGAAGCACAGGTGATGTGGTGATAAGTCTTGCATTGATGTCGCCTGCATCGATTTCTTTCTGAATTTCTTCGTTGATAGAAGCAATTTCATATCTGTCAACAAGCGAACCTGGAAGCAGGTAGCTGCTTCCTGAATCTTCAACCTTAACTTTTCTCATCATCTGACGAACTATAACTTCAATGTGCTTGTCGTTGATATCAACACCCTGTAAACGGTAAACCTTCTGAACTTCTGTGATAATATAGTTCTGAACAGCTTGAGCGCCGTTGACTGCAAGAATATCAGCAGGATAGATAGAACCTTCAGTTAGCGGTTCACCGGCTTTAACAGTATCTCCTTCACGAACTTTAATTTTATAACCGTAAGGAATTGTGTAGCTTTCCTGTTCAGGATCGTTAAGGTCTTCTTTAGTAACAATAACCTGTTTGTTTTTCTTAACTTCTTCTATGCGGACTGTACCGTCAAGTCTTGAAATAATAGCTGCACCCTTAGGACGTCTGCTTTCAAAAAGTTCTTCAACACGAGGAAGACCCTGTGTGATATCTTCTGCTGAAGCGATACCTCCTGTATGGAACGTTCTCATTGTAAGCTGTGTACCAGGTTCACCAATGGACTGTGCGGAAATAACACCAACAGCTTCGCCGACCTGTACAACGTTTCCGCTGGCAAGGTTAGCGCCGTAGCATTTTGCACATACGCCGTGTTTAGCTTCACATCTGAGAACAGAACGTATAGCAATTTTGTCTTTACCCTCAGTTTCGAGAATTTCAACAACCTTAGCTGCATCACTTTCATTCATGAGCTTATTACGAGAAACGGCAACTTCGCCTGATTCAGGATCCTTGAGGTCCTCAACAAGGTAACGTCCGATAAGTCTTTCTGAAAGAGGCTCGATCTTTTCACGTCCGTTGCGGATTTCAAATACTTCTATACCTTCATGTGTACCGCAGTCTTCTTCACGAATAATAACATCCTGTGAAACGTCAACAAGACGTCTTGTAAGGTATCCTGAGTCAGCAGTACGCAAAGCTGTATCGGCAAGTCCCTTTCGAGCACCACGAGATGAGATGAAGTATTCCAAAATGTTAAGTCCTTCACGGTAATTAGCACGAATAGGCATCTCGATTGTTGAACCAGAAGTGTTAGCGATAAGTCCACGCATGCCGGCAAGCTGACGAATCTGGTTGATACTACCACGGGCACCCGAATCAGCCATCATGTTGATTGGGTTGTATGGATCAAGACCCTTCTTCAAAGCGTCTGTTACTTCATCAGTTGCATTGTTCCAGATTTCAATAAATTTCTTTGATTTTTCTTCTCTTGAAATGTAACCTCTCTTATACTGTCTGTCAATTACATCAACAGCAGCGTCGGCTCTTGCAAGAATATCCTTCTTTTCATCAGGAATTTCTGCATCGCATACAGCAACTGTGATTGCTGCCTTTGTGGAATATTTGTAACCCAAAGCCTTGATTCTGTCAAGAACTTCAGATGTAGAAGCAGTACCGTGACGCTGAATACATCTGTCAATAAGATCAGACATCTGTCCTTTCTTAACAAGGAAAGAGATTTCAAGGTCAAATTGTTTGTCTGAATTTGTTCTATCAACATAACCCAAATCCTGAGGGATATGCTCATTAAAGATAAGGCGTCCAACTGTAGCGTCAATAACTTTGGATACCTGTCTGTCGCCCATTTGTTTTGTAATCTTAACTTTAATTGCAGCGTGAAGTGAAATATCACCATTGTCATATGCCATTAAAGCTTCATTTACATCACGGAATACCTTGCCTTCACCCTTTTCGCCCGGCTTTTGCAGAGTAAGGTAATAAGAACCGAGAAGCATATCCTGTGACGGAACAGCAACAGGACGTCCGTCTGAAGGCTTGAGAAGGTTGTTAGCAGCAAGCATAAGGAATCTTGCTTCAGCCTGCGCTTCTGATGAAATAGGGAGGTGAACAGCCATCTGGTCACCGTCGAAGTCAGCGTTAAATGCTGTACATACCAATGGATGAAGCTTAATAGCACGTCCTTCAACGAGTACTGGTTCAAATGCCTGAATACCAAGTCTGTGAAGTGTAGGAGCACGGTTAAGCATTACAGGATGTCCCTGAATAACATTTTCAAGTGCATCCCAAACCTCGGGCTTAGCACGGTCAACCATTTTTCTTGCAGATTTTATATTAATAGATGGATTTGTATCAACCAATCTTTTCATTACAAATGGTTTAAACAATTCAAGTGCCATTTCCTTAGGAAGACCGCATTGATACATTTTAAGTTCAGGTCCAACAACGATAACCGAACGTCCTGAATAGTCAACACGCTTACCCAAAAGGTTCTGACGGAAACGACCCTGCTTACCTTTGAGCATGTCGGAAAGTGACTTAAATGCACGGTTATTAGGTCCTGTAACAGGTCTGCCATGACGGCCGTTGTCTATAAGTGCGTCAACAGCCTCCTGAAGCATTCTCTTTTCATTTCTTACAATGATATCAGGAGCTTCAAGCTCAAGCATTCTCTTAAGACGGTTGTTTCTGTTGATAACACGTCTGTAAAGGTCATTAAGGTCAGAAGTTGCATATCTGCCGCCATCCAGCATAACCATAGGTCTAAGCTCCGGCGGAATAACAGGGACAACATCAAGAATCATCCATTCAGGACGGTTTCCTGAAAGTCTAAATGCCTCAACAATTTCAAGCCTTTTAAGAAGCTTGATTCTCTTTTGTCCGGCAGGGAGATCCTTAAGTTCAGTTTTGAGTTCAGCAGAAAGCTTTTCAAGATCAATTTCTTCCAAAAGCTCCTTGACAGCTTCAGCTCCCATTCCTGCCTTGAATTCGTCTTCATATTTTTCACGCATCTCAATATAATCTTTTTCACTGAGAAGCTGACATTTTGTAAGACCTGTATTACCTGGATCGATTACAATGTATTTTGTAAAGTATAAAACTTCTTCAAGTCTTTTCTGTGAAACCTCAAGCATCTGTCCGATTCTTGAAGGTGTACCTTTAAAGTACCAAATGTGAGATACAGGAGCTGCAAGCTCAATGTGTCCCATTCTTTCACGACGAACCTTAGCTCGAGTAACTTCTACTCCGCAGCGTTCGCAGACTTTGCCCTTAAAACGAATTTTCTTATATTTTCCGCAATGACATTCCCAGTCCTTTGTTGGTCCAAAAATCTTTTCGCAGAACAATCCGTCTTTTTCAGGCTTTTGTGTACGGTAATTTATTGTTTCGGGTCTTTCAACAACACCATAAGACCAATCTCTGATTTTCTCAGGTGATGCAAGTCCGATTTTGATTGATTCAAATACGTTAAATTCCAATAATAGTACCCTCTTCCTGTATAGTTTGGTTACAAGTATCAGTCAAATTGCGTATCGGATAAGCAGGCTGCAAATATCAGCAGCCGCTAATCCCATTGCACTTAAAATTTATTCTTCATCATCACTTAAGAACAAATCAGATTCATCATTGACGAAATCATCAGCAAAGTCTTCATCGTCATCTCCGAGGTCAAGTTCGGAAATTCCGTCTTCGTCTTCAGCCATAAATCCTTCATCCAAATCTCCGTCGTCAACGCTGAGCTCCATGTTAGCGTCATCTGAAGCCTGAGGAACGAAATCGTCGTCATCGTCAAAGTTCTGTTTAAGGTCAATCTCTTCTTTATTAACGTTTAGTACCTTAACGTCCAGTGCAAGTGACTGAAGTTCTTTAATAAGAACCTTGAATGCTTCAGGAATTCCCGGATTAGGAACGTTCTGTCCCTTAACAATAGCCTCATAAGTCTTGACACGTCCAACAGTATCATCTGATTTAACTGTAAGGATTTCCTGAAGTGTATAAGCAGCGCCGTATGCTTCAAGTGCCCAAACTTCCATTTCTCCGAATCTCTGTCCGCCGAACTGAGCTTTACCACCCAATGGCTGCTGAGTAACAAGTGAGTAAGGTCCAACTGAACGAGCGTGAATCTTATCATCAACAAGGTGGTGAAGCTTGAGATAGTACATATATCCTACAGTTACCCTGTTATCAAACTTTTCACCGGTTCTACCGTCATATACTGTGAACTTTCCGTCTTCGCTCATGCTTAGCGCTTTTGTATTAATAACTTCGTCCATTGTGTGGAGAGTAAATTCATCATCTTTATGTTCAAGGTGATTTTCATTAGCTGCCTTAAAACATTCACGGATATCTTCTTCATGAGCACCGTCAAATACAGGAGTCATGATCTTCCAGCCTAAAGCCTTAGCTGCCATACCGAGATGAACTTCAAGTACCTGACCGATATTCATACGAGAAGGTACGCCCAATGGGTTAAGCACGATATCAAGCGGTGTACCGTCTTCAAGGAACGGCATGTCCTCCTGAGGCAGAATTCTTGAAACAACACCCTTGTTTCCGTGACGTCCGGCCATCTTATCTCCCACAGAGATCTTTCTCTTCTGTGCGATATAACATCTTACAAGCATATTTACACCAGGTGAAAGCTCGTCGCAGTTTTCACGAGTAAATATTTTAACGTCAATAACGATACCTGCTTCACCGTGAGGAACTTTAAGAGAATTATCTCTTACTTCTCTTGCCTTTTCACCGAAAATAGCACGTAGAAGTCTTTCTTCAGCCGTAAGCTCAGTTTCTCCCTTAGGAGTAACCTTACCTACAAGAATGTCGCCTGAACGAACCTCAGCACCGATGCGGATGATACCGTTTTCGTCAAGGTCCTTAAGAGCGTCTTCGCCGACGTTTGGAAGATCTCTGGTGATTTCCTCAGGTCCAAGCTTTGTATCTCTTGATTCTATTTCATATTCTTCAATATGAATTGAAGTATATTTATCTTGTTTTACAAGGTTTTCATTAAGAAGAACAGCGTCCTCGTAGTTATAACCTTCCCATGTCATAAATCCGATAAGAGCGTTCTTTCCGAGAGAAAGTTCTCCGTTTGAGGTAGCAGGACCGTCACCGATTACCTGATGTGCTTCAATTCTTTCGCCTTTTTCAACCATAGGACGCTGGTTTGTGCAGGTACCTGCATTTGAACGCTTGAATTTAGTAAGATTATAAGTACGGAGATTTCCGTCATCTTCTCTCACAACGATTTTGTCAGCGTCAACACGCTCAACAACACCTGCGTTCTTTGAAACAACAGCAACACCTGAATCAACGCAGGCTTTGTATTCCATACCTGTGCCAACGATAGGTGACTCTGTTTTGAGGAGAGGAACAGCCTGTCTTTGCATGTTTGATCCCATAAGCGCACGGTTAGCGTCATCGTTTTCAAGGAATGGAATACATGCAGTAGCTACAGAAACAACCATCTTAGGAGATACGTCCATATAATCGATTTTTTCTCTTTCGATTTCGAGAATCTGATCTCTGTATCTGCCGTTTACCTTTGCTCTTGCAAACTTGTGGTCTTCAGTAAGAGGTTCGTTAGCCTGTGCAACCATATAGTTGTCTTCAACGTCAGCAGTCATATAAACTACTTCGTCTGTTACAACGCCTGTTTCCTTATCAACCTTACGATAAGGTGCTTCAATGAAGCCGTATTCATTAATTCTTGCGAATGAAGCAAGATATGAGATAAGTCCAATGTTAGGACCTTCAGGAGTTTCGATAGGACACATTCTGCCATAGTGAGAATAGTGTACGTCACGAACTTCAAATCCTGCACGATCTCTTGAAAGACCGCCTGGTCCGAGGGCTGAAAGACGTCTTTTGTGAGTTAGCTCAGCAAGAGGGTTGTTCTGATCCATGAACTGTGACAACGGTGAAGAACCAAAGAATTCTTTGATTGCCGCAGTTATAGGACGAATGTTAATAAGAGCAGCAGGAGTAATGACCTCCATATCCTGTGACTGAATATTCATTCTTTCACGGATAACTCTTTCCATTCTTGTAAAACCAATTCGGAACTGGTTTTGGAGAAGTTCGCCTACAGAACGGATTCTTCTATTTCCCAGGTGGTCAATGTCATCAACTGTTCCAACACCCTCGCAAAGATTGAGGAAATAAGAAATTGTAGCAATGATATCGTCAACAATAATGTGCTTTGGAACAAGCTCATCAGCTCTTGCCTTAACGTTTTCCATGATTTCTTCTTCAGAGTCTGACTCCTCAAGAATTTCTTTCAGAACGCTGAATAAAACCTTTTCGTTAATTCCAAGCTTTTTAGCGTCAAAATCAACGAAGTTTGAAATGTCAACCATTCCGTTACCGATGATTTTAACTTCGCAGTTTTCAAGTTTAGTTGTTGTTTCACCTGTAGAAGCAGAAGTAACGAATTCTTTTACTTCAACGGTTACAAAAACTTCAGCAACACCTGCGTTTTCGATTTCCATAGCTCTGTCGAAGTTGATAAACTCACCCTGTTCAGCCATGATTTCTCCTGTAAGCGGATTAGCAACAGGACGTGAAAGCACATGACCTGCAAGACGTGAACCAACGCCGAGCTTTTTATTGTATTTATATCTTCCGAATCTTGAAAGATCATATCTTCTTGCATCAAAGAATAAGTTGTTGAGATGAGTAACAGCACTGTCTACTGTAGGAGGCTCGCCAGGACGAAGTTTTTTGTAAACTTCAAGAAGAGCTTCTTCACGATTAGCAGTCTGATCTTTCTGAAGAATAGTCTGCTTGATTCTTTCATCAGGACCAAACGTTTCTTCAATTTCATCATCAGTACCTAAACCGATTGCACGAATAAATGTTGTCAGAGGAATTTTTCTGTTCTTGTCTATTCTTACATAAACAACATCGTTGGAATCCATTTCATATTCCAGCCAAGCGCCTCTGTTAGGAATAACGGTTGATTTAAACAAATCCTTACCTGTTTTATCCTTGTCAAAAGCATAATAAACGCCGGGTGAACGCACAAGCTGAGATACAATAACACGTTCTGCTCCGTTAATAACAAAAGTACCGCTGTCTGTCATGAGAGGAAAATCACCCATGAAAACTTCTGATTCCTTAATTTCACCTGTTTCAGTGTTGTTAAGTCTTGCAGTTACACGCAGCGGTGCAGCATAGGTAACGTCACGTTCTTTGCATTCTGCAACTGAGTATTTGGGTTCTTCATCAAAACGGTAATCAACAAAATTGAGTTCCAAATTGCCGTTATAATCGGTAATTGTGGCAACATCTCTGAATACCTCCTTGAGTCCCTCGTCCAAAAACCACTGATAAGAGTTTTTCTGAACTTCGATAAGATTAGGCATTTCCAAGACCTCGTTAATCTTAGCAAAGCTCTTTCGAGTATTTTTGCCAAGCTTTACGTCCTTGACATTCACCATAGGCTTAATCACTCCTTAATTAAACTGTAAACCACTGCTAAATAATTCCCATTTAATTTCAATTACCTTGCAGTATTTGCCTTTATTATTCTATGAACATCATCAAATTTCACCTATATTAATAGTGCAAAAAGGATAAAATGTCCATTATGATACATTATACTATTATATTATAATAATCAATGGTTGTCAAGGAAAACAGCCTTAGTTTTTAGCAAAAGTCCTTAAAAACGGCGTTTTGCACAAAAAACGCAAAATTCCCCATGAAAACTTTGGCTGTTTCAATTCTGTGTGCATTCCGTAACTTTTTTATGAACAGCGGTATGATTGTAGAAGAACCTAAAACCATAATAACTAGTGGATTTTAAATTTGCAAGCATTTTTGTTATTTCTATTTTTTAATTGAACGATAAGTTTTCTATTGATTTTTCGAGCGAAAAATGATATACTAATTTTGACAATTATTTTAGTAAAGGATGATTTTATGTTTTGTACAAAATTTACATCAACATATAAAAGTTCAGATAAAATTCATGATATAGCATACTATGTATATTTCCCGTCAGGAACAATAAAAGGCGTAGTACAAATATCTCATGGAATGTGTGAATATTTTCATCGTTACGATCATTTTGCACGTTTTTTAGCACAGCACGGTTATATAGTGTGCGGAAATGATCACTTGGGTCATGGAAGCAGTGCGAATGATAACAGCGAGCTTGGATATTTTGCAGAGGAAAACGGATGGCAGTGCGTTGTCGAAGACCTTTATACTCTGACTAAAATAATGAAGAAGAATTATAGTGATCTGCCTTATTTCATGCTCGGACATAGTATGGGAAGTTTTATGGCAAGAGCCTATTGCACTAAATACAGCAAGAATCTTGACGGAGTGATATTTTGCGGAACAAGCGGAGGAGTAAATGGAATACCTGTACTTCTCACTGTAATTGACGGATTGAAAAAAGTATATGGAAACAAGCATAGAAGCAAGAAAGTTAATAAGCTCGCTTTTGGAGCATATAACAAGAAAATTACCGATAATAACAGCGAATATGCTTGGATTTCAAGGGATAAAGAGGTTGTTCGAAAATATAGTGAAGATGAAAAATGTACATTCATTTTCACGCTTAATGGATTTGAAAACCTAATGAAAGTTCTCTGGTATGTTTCCCGGGAAAAGTGGTTCCAAACTTATAATAAATCGCTTCCCACCTTACTTATTGCAGGAAGCGGCGATCCTGTAGGACAGTATGGAGAGGGTGTAAAAAAGGTTTTTGAGAAGCTTCGTGAATATTCATGCAATGCTTCAATAAAAATTTATCCTGAAGCTCGACATGAGCTGTTAAATGAAGTAAATAAACAAGAGGTATATGACGACGTGCTGGAATTTCTTCAGGAATATTCTAAAGACTCGGACATACTATAATATAGGAGTATTGTCATGTTTGCTAAAGTTAATACAATGGGACTGTCAGGATTAAACGCTTTTCATGTGTGTGCTGAAATTGAGGCATCAAAGGGCATACAAAGCTTTGATATAGTCGGACTTGGAGATGCCGCAGTGAAGGAAAGCCGTCAAAGAATACAGTCAGCTCTCCGTTCAAGCAATATACATTTTCCAGTGAGCAGAATAACTGTCAACCTAGCTCCTGCGGATAAAAGAAAAACAGGTTCGGTTCATGACTTGGCTATTGCAACTGCATTGTTAAGAGTAATGGGTTTTTGCGACGATGCCAGACTTGAAAAGGCGGTTTTTATAGGAGAAGCGTCTTTAAGCGGTGAAATTAGAGAAATAAACGGTGTATTGCCTATGACAATACTTGCTGTAAAAATGGGCTTTAAGGAAATTTATGTGCCGGCAGGCAATGCTAAGGAAGCTTCTGTAGTAGATGGAATAGATGTTTATGGCGTAAATTCTATAAGCAAGCTTATACTTCACTTTTCCCATAAGTCAATGCTTCTGCCTCGGGAAAAATATGTTCCTGACGCTGAAAAAGTGTATGAAAATCTTGATTTTGCAGACGTTAAAGGTCAGAACAATGCTAAAAAGGCACTGGAAATTGCGGCGGCAGGAGGTCATAATGTATTGATGATTGGTGCACCTGGTTCAGGAAAATCCATGCTTGCAAAGAGAATGCCTTCAATTTTGCCGAAATTGACTTTTGAGGAATCTATTGAAACTACTAATATATATTCAGTGGCAGGGTTGCTGAATAAGGATAATCCGCTGGTTGTTGAAAGACCGTTCAGAGCTCCGCATCATACTGTTTCAACAGCAGGACTTTCCGGCGGCGGTACAATTCCAAGACCGGGAGAGATTTCTCTTGCACATAACGGCCTGCTATTTCTTGACGAGCTGGCAGAGTTCTCGAGGCAATCCTTAGAAATTCTCAGGCAGCCCTTAGAGGACAAACAGGTTACTATTTCAAGAGCCTCAGGTTCTGTTACATATCCATGTTCGTTCATGCTTATTGCCGCAATGAACCCTTGTCCATGCGGATATTACGGACATCCCACAAGAAAGTGTATTTGCAATGAACGTCAGGTAAGAGGTTATCTATCTAAAATCTCCGGACCTATGCTGGACAGATTTGATTTAAATGTGGAAGTCGCACCCGTGGAGTTTTCACATCTTTCATCTATGGAAAAAGAAGAGCCGTCATCAATTATAAGAGAGCGTGTCCAGCGTGTGAGAGATATACAGAATGATCGTTTTAAGGGAACTTCGATTTCATGTAATGCGGGTATTACAGCAGATATAATTAATGAAGTTTGTCCTTTAACTGAAGAAGCAAGAGAAATGCTGAAAAACGTGTTTGAACGTTTGGGGCTTTCTGCAAGAGCTTATGACAAAATACTGAAAGTTGCAAGAACTGCAGCCGACATGGACGGTGCAGAAGTTATAGATAAACGACATATCACCATGGCGGTTCAGTATCGAAGTATGGATAGGAAATATTATAATTAATCATATTATTAAGACAAAAGATGGCCCAAACTTGGATATTATAGATGTAAATACAGATATTTTTGACGGTGAAACGGAAATGATAAATTCAATTTCATACAGCGGCAGAAATATTTATATAAGCATATTTTTTGAATATAACAACGAGATACACAGTATAAAATTTGAGGGCACACGCTGGTTTTTTGGACAATATTCATGGAAGATGTTAGATAATGAATTTTTTCCTATTGAAGATGAGATTTTTATAAATACACCCAACGTGGTTCAAAGAACTCCGTAAGCTCCTGCTTTTAAAAAATGTCCTGAAAATTTCTGTAGAAAAATGCATGTAAATTTTCTGTTTTTCCCCTTGAATTTTTAATATTATATGGTATAATAATATTATAACTGTTGTAGAAAAATAAAATATGAGGTGATTTTAAATGACAGAAATGGAACTCTATAAGCTTTGGTGTGAAAAAGCTGTCGATGACCCTGATTTGCAGACTGAGCTTAAATCAATCGAAGGCGATGAGGAAGCTATCAAGGATAGATTCTATCGTGATTTGGAATTTGGTACAGGCGGTCTGAGAGGAGTTATCGGTGCAGGTGCGTATAGACTCAATATCTATACAATCAGACGTGCTACACAGGGACTTGCTGATTATGTAAACGGTGCTTTTGAAAACGGCTCTGTTGCTATCGCTTATGACTCAAGAATCAAGTCTGATGTTTTCGCTAAGGAAGCTGCATCTGTTCTCGCAGCTAATGGGATTAAGGTTTATATCTACCCTGAGCTTATGCCGACTCCAATGCTCTCATGGGCAGTAAGAAAGCTTGAGTGCAACGCTGGTATTGTTGTAACAGCTTCACATAACCCTGCAAAATATAATGGATATAAAGTATATGGTGATGACGGATGTCAGATTACTTTGGATGTTGCTAATACAGTAATCGGAAAAATTAACGCTGTTCCAATGTTTGACGGTGCAAAGCTTATGAACTTTGACGAGGGTGTTAAGGCAGGTAAGATCGAGCTTATCGGACAGGACGTAATTGAGGCTTATCTCGATAAGGTTCAGGAACAGGGAATTCATACAGATTTGGTTGCCGACAGCGGACTTAAAGTAGTTTATACTCCTCTTAATGGTACAGGTAATAAGCCTGTAAGAGCTATTTTGAAGAGAATCGGTATTAAGGAAGTAACAATAGTTCCTGAGCAGGAAAACCCTGACGGAAACTTCCCGACTTGTCCGTTCCCTAACCCTGAAATTGAAGAGGCTTTAGCAAAAGGACTTGAGCTTTGTAAGACAGTTAAGCCTGACTTGCTTCTTGCAACAGACCCTGACTGTGACCGTGT
This sequence comes from uncultured Ruminococcus sp., assembly GCA_947177715.1. Taxonomy (GTDB): domain Bacteria; phylum Bacillota; class Clostridia; order Oscillospirales; family Ruminococcaceae; genus FB2012. The sequence continues at coordinate 5,520 of CAMWVM010000007.1, read as the reverse complement.
AGGTATTGCAGTACCTTCACCTGAGGGCGATTATGTACTGTTCAGCGGTAACGAAGTCGGTGCTATGCTCTTTGAGTATATCTGTGAAGAAAGAATTAAGCTCGGCACAATGCCTGAAAAGCCTGTTGGAGTTAAAACTATTGTTACTACAGATATTGTTAAGGCTATGGCTGAAAAGTATGGCGTTGAACTTCGTAACGTGCTTACAGGATTTAAATTTATCGGCGAACAGATTGGATTCCTTGAAAAAGACGGCGAAGATAACCGCTATATCTTCGGATTTGAAGAGAGTTATGGTTACCTTGCAGGATCATATGTTCGTGATAAGGACGCAGTTGTAGCTTCAATGCTTATCTGTGAAATGGCTGCTTTCTATAGAACAAAGGGTATTTCACTTCTCCAGGCAAGAGATAAAATGTATAAGACATATGGCAATTATGTTCATTCACAAAGCTCATTTACTTGTGAAGGTGCAAGCGGTATGGAAAGAATGAAAGAGCTTATGTCAATGCTCCGTACAGATACTCCTAAGGAGATCGGCGGACTTAAGGTTGTTTCATTTGCAGACTATATTGCATCTGAGGAAACTTGCATTGAAAGCGGTGAAAAGACCCCTATTACCCTTCCAAAATCTGATGTTTTGGCATTTAATCTTGAACAGGGTGCAAGCGTTATTATCCGCCCATCAGGTACAGAGCCAAAGATTAAAGCATATTATACAACAATCGGTGAAACAAAGGAAGCCGCTTCAAAGCTTCGTGATAAAATCGCTGACGACTTCAAGTCAATACTCGGTTTCTAATTTAAAATTAATAAACCTAAGCTCCCGTTAAAAAGCGGGAGCTTTTTTTATGCCTAAGCAAGCATATTTAAGACATGTGGCGAATATACTGTCTTAGCAAGTAAAGGCAACACCGTAAAAAACCACGGCTGCCGACTTTGCAAAATACAGCGTTGCCTTAACGACATTTTCAGGAGGATTAGTTTATGGATACTATGGATTTTAAAGTTAATCGAGAAATTTTTACTGCCGGCAAGGTAATTCTCGATTCAAGCTGCGAGCAGTCGGTGGAAAGAGATTTTGTGCTGCCGGACTATTGCCCTGATATTTTCAGAATACTAAAGTGCCGTATCACACCGAAGATTATTTCGCAAAGTATTAACGGAGAAAAACTTACATTTGAATTGTCAGTGCTTATAAGAGTGCTCTATCAAAGCGAGGGAAGTTCTAAGGTTAATTGCCTTGAACAGAAAGTCAATTATTCAAAATCAGTGGATATAAGCGGTGAGTGCAGTAATCCTATGATTTCAATTACCCCTCGGACAGATTATGTTAATTGCAGAGTGGTAAATCAGAGAAGACTTGACGTAAGAGGAGCAGTCACTTCCAGAGTAAAGGTGACAGGTGAGAAAAAACAGCCTGTCGTTGTGGACGCTTTCGGAGGAAATATACAGCTGAAAAAATCACTTGTTACATATCCCGCAAAAAGACTTGTGGCATCAAAGCGTGTGACAGTTATTGAAGAACTTGAACTCGGCGGTTCAAAGCCGGCAGTGGGAGCTGTTATCCGTTCCGATTGTACAGTTTTTCCCCATGAGCAGAAAATTATAGCAGGAAAGCTTGTGACTAAAGGCGATGCTGAAATCTCAATGCTTTATACCTGTACAAAAGATGGCGTCGAAGATTCAGCTGAACCAATGAAATTTACCATTCCTTTCAGCCAGATTATTGATATAGAGGGCATTGATGAAAGCTTTGATGCCTTTGTTGATATTACCCCCGGAAGCTGCGAAATAATGCCAAAAGGCGAAAATGCTACTTCACTTGAGTGCGAACTGGTGCTTATCGTAAATTGCACAGCCCTAAAGTATGAAACCTGCGAAGCAGTTACCGACGCATATTCAACATGCTATGAGTGCGAAATGGAAAACAGTGGCTGCCGACTGGACAGCAAGCCTATGGCAATAAATGAAACCCATGATCTTTCAGCACAGATATCATATGAGGATGAATGTATTAAATGTATCTATGACGCATGGTGCGAGGCAGATAATCTTTCTGTAAGATTTGATGAAACAGGAGGAAAGTTCATTGCATCAGGAAGCGTGAATTTTTCGCTGATAGGTAAAAATGAAAGTAATTGTCCTATTTACCTTGAGGCTGAAGCTGCATTTGACCATGATATTGAGGTTTCGGAAAACTGTAACGGAAATAATAGTTATATTGAACCAAAGGTTCGGGTTAAAAGCTGTTCATATCATCTTCTTGACGGTAATACCGCAGAGGTCAAGGCAGAAATTGAAATAGGCGGTTTTCTTTATGAAGCATGTGCTAAAACAATGCTGTGTGATTTGAAAGCTATGACCGATAAACCAAAGGAAAAACAGAACGGCTATGCACTTAAGCTGTGCTATTGCAGCGGACATGAGGATATCTGGGAAATTGCTAAAAAATATTCTACTTCAGTGAATGCAATTCTTGAGGAAAATGATTTGACGGACGATAAGCTGTCCGACTGCGGAATGCTTCTCATACCTTTAACCAACTAAAAATATCCGCAGATTATGTGAAAGGAATGGTTACGATTATGCAAAATGATATTTATAATGATATTGCCACACGAACCGAAGGGGATATTTATATCGGTGTCGTTGGACCTGTGAGAACAGGTAAATCAACTTTTATAAAGCAATTTATGGAGAAGTTCGTTATTCCTAATATAGAGAGCGATTTCAGAAGAGAACGTGCGGTCGACGAGCTTCCCCAGTCCGCAGCAGGAAAAACCATCATGACCACCGAACCAAAGTTTATTCCCGAGGAAGCCGTTCAGGTCGCACTTGAGGATGGTGCAAAGTTTAATGTCAGAATGATTGACTGCGTGGGATATATTATTCCAAGTGCTATTGGATATTTTGAGAATGAAATGCCAAGAATGGTGGTAACTCCGTGGTTTGATGCAGAGGTACCTTTCAATATGGCTGCTGAGGTGGGAACTCAAAAGGTTATTACCGAGCATTCAACTATTGGTCTTGTGGTAACCACCGACGGCTCAATTACCGATCTGCCAAGAGATGAATATGAGGAATGCGAAGAACGTGTAATAAGCGAGCTTAAGCAAATTAATAAACCTTTTGTTGTGCTTATGAACTGCGTTAATCCACAGTCAGAAACTGTTATGGAGCTATGCCGAGAGCTTAGCAAAAAATATGACACAACAGTTATCCCGGTTAATTGCCTTGATCTGTCTGAAAATGATATAAAAAATATACTCACTCAGGTTCTCTATGCATTTCCTATTAAGGAAATTAATATTGAAATGCCTTCGTGGATCAATAGCCTTGAAAAAGGACATTGGCTTAAAGAGGGTATATTCACTCATATAAAAAATGCAGCTTCAAGCCTTAAAAATCTGAGAGAAATTAAACGCTGCGCTAAAGATATCGAGAACTGTGAGCATATTGTAAAAAGCTCTGTTAAAAGCATTGATTTAGGCAGCGGTTCGGCGGTTATTTGTGCAGATATTAATCCATCATTGTTCTATAAGATTTTGGGCGAATCCACAGGATTAAATATTGAAAGCGACAGTGACCTGATGGCCCAGATTCTACAGCTTGTGAAGGTTAAGCAAAAATATTCCAAGTTTGCAAAAGCTCTCAGTGAGGTGGAAGAAAAGGGTTATGGCATTGTAATGCCGTCAATGGATGAGCTTACTCTCGACGAGCCTGAAATCATAAAGCAGGGCGGAAAATATGGCATAAGATTGAAAGCAACTGCACCGTCGATACATATGATGAAAGCCACGATCAATACAGAAGTCGCACCTATCGTCGGTTCTGAAAAACAGTCGGAAGAACTTGTGCTTTATATGCTTAATGACTTTGAGGAATCTCCACAGAAAATCTGGGAGTCTAATATATTCGGAAAATCATTGCATGAACTTGTGAACGAAGGACTTCATGCAAAGCTTGCAAAGCTGCCTGACGACGCAAGAATGAGATTAAGAGAAACTATCGAGCGTATGATAAATGAGGGCTGTTCTGGACTTATCTGTTTCATACTGTAAAAAGAAAAGGCAATATCGAAAACTCATATGAGTTAATCGATATTGCCTTTGTTTTATGTAGTTAATATTGTCTTGTTGTAATGTGTTTTATAATCTTGAAAGATATCTCTCTGCCTGTTTCCTTGAGTGAAACGTGATCACTTTAATATCTGGATATTTTCTCAGTATTTCATCAGTTTGCTTTTCTTGGTTTCGGGAGAATCCAGCTATAAATTTTAGGAAATCCCAGTCAAATTTTTGTTCACACCCTTCGGTAATATCCATGCGTTCTACTTTTAACTTTCCTTGTATAAGTCTTTTGGCATATCCCTGTAAGCAGGCGAGTGTTCCTATCTTGAAGCGATAAACTATCTGTGCACGTTCAAGACGCATTTCCATTGTGCTGCTGAAATTTCCGTCAATTATCCAGGCTTCCTGCAATACAATGTCTTTTTGCTTTGCCCTAAAAAACTGTTTGTCCTCTTCGATCCATCCGCTTTTCCAGTAAAGCCTGTCAAGATGAGTCAGAGGTAAACCTGTGATTTCAGCGAGCCTGCGTGAAAAAGTTGATTTCCCCGAACAGGAACAGCCTATGACCATTAGTCGTGTTTTCATAAAATATCCTTTCATCTTTGCCGAGCGGGTCAAGTCGGCTTTGGTTAGCAACGCAGATTAACAGTATATCAAAATAGCTTTCAAAAGTCAATATTAAATATGTATTTGCAGAGTTAAAATAAGATGCAGCTAAAATCATGTCAAATTGTTGCCTTTTATAAATAAGTGTGATATAATAATTATGTATTGATTTTTGTTTTATATATGGTAAAGGACGGTGGCATCGTTGAGAATATTGGGAATTGATCCGGGATATGCAATCGTTGGATATGGTGTTCTTGATTATTCATCTAACCGCTTTGAAGTTGTGGGTTTCGGTGCAATCACTACAGGTGCAGATATGACCTTTACTAAAAGACTTGAGGTTATCTATAACGATATGTGCCAAATTCTTGACTTGTATAAACCCGATGAAATGGGTATTGAAAAGCTTTTTTTCAATACAAACCAAAAGACGGGAATAGATGTTGCACAAGCAAGAGGTGTAACTCTGCTTCCTGCAATCCAGCGTGGCATACCAATTTATGAGTATACACCTTTGCAGGTCAAAAGCTCTATAGTCGGTTATGGAAGAGCCGAGAAAAAGCAGGTGCAGGAAATGACAAAAAGTATTTTGAAACTGAAAGAAGTTCCCAAACCTGACGATACAGCGGATGCTGTCGCAATCGCAATAACCCATGGATATTCAATTACTACAAGAAAGCTTACTGAAAATTTGGGAGATAGAATTTAATTTTTCAAATAAGGGCTTGACCGTTTTCAACGTGGCAAGGTCAGCTTCAACTGACGTTTTTAGTGGGAGATTGCACTCCTACTAAAAACATAATGGCTCCCGCCGCCACACCTATCCGAAAGGATAGGT
>CAMWVM010000006.1 GCA_947177715.1 uncultured Ruminococcus sp. | reverse complement strand
ATGTGCGGTGCTAAAGCAGATAAAAAAATGGTGCCTTATGATTATCAGATAAAAACAGGGCAGATTATCGAGATTCTAACGACTAATGTTGAGGGGCACGGACCAAGCCGTTCTTGGCTGAATATATGCAAAACAAATGAAGCAAAATCTAAGATTCGTTCTTGGTTTAAAAAAGAACGTCGTGAAGAAAATATTTATGAGGGGAAAACAGCTCTTGAACGTGAATTCCACAAGAACATGATAAGAGTCCCTGAGGAAGATTTGGAAGATTTCTTAAGACAGGATATGAACAGACATAACTGTGAAACTGTTGATGACTTTTTTGCGGCAATAGGTTATGGCGGGGTTCAACTATCGAAAGTGATTCAACGCTTAAAAGCGGAGTATAACAGAAAATATGGAGAAAAATCTTCTGCGGATTCATTTGAAAACAAGCATGTTCCCAAAAGCAGTAAAAATAATTCCGGTGTTGTTGTAGACGGAATTGACGACTGTGTAGTGAAATTTGCACAGTGCTGCAATCCGCTGCCTGGTGATGAAATCATTGGCTTTATTACAAGAGGACATGGCGTTTCTGTGCATAAACAGGATTGTATAAACTATATTAGTCAAAAAAATGACGAAGAATCAGCTGCACGCTGGATAAACGTTAAGTGGAAGAAAACCTCTGATACAGGATATTTTAAAACTACTCTTGATATTATCGCTGTGGATAGAATAGGATTGCTTGCCGATGTATCATCCGCCCTTGCAATGATTAATATTTATATTCATGAATCAACTTCAAGAGAACTGAAAAACGGTAATGCTATTCTTACTGTTACTCTAAGTGTTGCGGGAATGGAGCAGCTTAATAATGTTATTTCTCGAATACAGAAAATAAAAAATGTTATATCCGTTGAACGAAGCGGAAAGTAGAGGCAGGAGTCATAATGAAGATTATAAAATTGAAACCTTTGAGCATATGCGGTACAAACAGCTATATTGTGGCAGGAGAAAAGAGAAACGCAGTTCTGATTGACGCACCAGATGACTCTGATTATATATTGTCAGAACTCAAATCTCATAATCTTATTTTAAAAAAGATTTTATTAACACATGGCCATTTTGATCATATAGGTGCAGTTTCCAAACTTGCCGATGTAACAGGATGTGAAGTCCTTGTCCATGAAGCAGATCTGTCAAAGCTTTCAGATATAAGTGGAAATCTGATATCTCATTTCGGATTAAATAAATTTAATGAATATAAAAATGCAAAAGCTTTTAAAGACGGAGATAAAATTATTATGGATGAACTGGAGTTTACAGTTATCCATACTCCTGGACATACTTCTGGTTCGGTTTGTTTTGTTATCGGTGATGATATGTTTACGGGTGATACTTTGTTCGCTCGTTCAATCGGAAGAACCGATATGCCTGACGGCAATACAATGGTTATGATGCAGTCACTAAAAAAACTTGCTTCTTTAAGTGATAACTATAATGTATATCCTGGCCATATGGCTGCGACTACACTTAATGAAGAGAAAAAATACAACCCTTATATGAGGGGTTCTTTTGAGGATTATTAATATGACACTAATTTTCAGCGGTAATGATTTCAAATATGAGCTTGAAGGAGTTATGAAGCTGTTTATTCCTGCAAAGCTTTTTTCTCATGAGTTTACAGACCGTTACGTTAAAGTGGAAGGTGATGCTGCATTTTTCAGGCGCAGAAAAGGCAAGAGATACACTTTGCTTTATGTATATGTAACGTTAGGATCAAAGACTTGTTATAGAGTGGCGAGAATTCAGAATGCTGAAAGCGATTATGAAAATGAGTGTGAACTTACGCTTTCAAGATTACTTTTTTCTGTTATGTCTGAGCTGACAGGAAAGCAGGCAAAATGGGGGATTATTACCGGTATTCGACCTGTAAAACGTGTAAATAAGATGCTGTCCAATGATATGACTAAAGATCAGATTTACGATATTATGCGTAACAGGTATTTATGTGATAATAATAAAATAGATATCGCTTATAAAACAGCAAAAACACAGTCTGAAATTTTATCTGATCTGGATAATAAGTCTTTCAGTTTATATGTTTCAATCCCTTTTTGTCCCACAAGGTGTTCATATTGCTCATTTGTTTCACAGTCGATAGAAGGTTGTCTTAATCTGATACCTGAATATGTAGATAATTTGTGTAGGGAAATTGAATATACTGCTGAAATTGTTAAACGACTTGGGCTTGTGCTGGATACTGTTTATTTCGGCGGAGGAACACCTACAACTCTTGAAGCAGATATGCTTGATAAGCTTATGAAAACTATCGCAGGCAGTTTTGATTTATCAAATCTAAGAGAGTATACAGTTGAAGCAGGGCGAGCAGATACAATAACATGTGAAAAACTTAAAGTGCTAAAGAAAAACGGCTGCAACAGAATATCAATTAATCCTCAGACATTAAATGATTCCGTGCTTGAACGGATTGGCAGAAAGCATACAGCAGAGCAGTTTTTGGATAGCTATAAATTAGCTAAATCAATAGGATTTGAATCAGTAAACACTGATATAATAGCAGGTCTTCCAACAGATACTCTGGATAGCTTTAAAAATACAGTTGACAAGCTTATTCAGCTTGAGCCTGAAAACATAACTGTACATACTTTGTCCATAAAAAGGGCGGCAAGGCTTAATCAAGAGGAAAATGATGAAGTTTTTGATAATCCGGCGTCTAAAATGGTTGATTACGCTACGAAAAGATTGTTGGAAAACGGATATCTTCCATATTATTTGTATAGGCAGAAAAATATGTTGGACAACCTTGAAAATATCGGTTGGTGCAAACCTAATAAGGAAAGTCTCTATAACATTTATATAATGGAAGAGGTTCAGACTATACTTGCAGTGGGAGCTGGCGGCTCGACAAAGCTTGTGGATTTGAAAAATGATCGGATTGAGAGGATTTTTAATTATAAATTTCCACTTGAATATAACAAGCATTTTGACTTAATGATAAAAAAGAAAGACGAAATAGAGGGTTTTTATAGTGAATAAAAATGAAATAATTCCTCTGGAGATTACCGGAATGACCAATGAAGGAAATGGTGTGGGTAGATATAACGGTATTGCTGTTTTTGTACCCATGACGGCTGTTGGTGATGTTATTGACTGTAGGATAGTAAAAGTACAGAAAAATTTTTGCTATGGAATAATAGAGAATGTAATTTCCGCTTCAGATAAACGAATAGATGATAACTGCGAAGCATATTCAAAATGCGGTGGTTGTTCGTTCAGGCATTTTTCATATAATGAAGAACTGAGAATTAAAGAAGATTTTGTACGTTCTTCATTTGAGCGTATAGGAAAAATAAAAGCAGATTGTGAACCAATACTTGGATGTGATAAAATTGAACATTATAGAAACAAAGCTCAATATCCGGTTGCAGAGCAAAATGGCAAGGCGATTTGTGGTTTCTATTCACGACGTTCACACCGAGTTACAGGAACTTATGACTGTTTATTGCAGCCTGCTGTTTTTACAAGCATAGTACACGAGATTATGAATTATATTAATTCTAACAACATACCTGCTTATAACGAAATTACAGGAAAAGGACTGGTACGTCATATTTATCTTCGCCGTGGTGAGCATAGCAGTGAAATAATGGTCTGCATTGTTGTAACTAATGTAAAAAAATCCGATATTTTTAATGATTTGATTAAACTTCTTTGCAATAAGTTTTCGGATATTGTCAGTATTGTTTTAAATGAAAACTCTAAAAATACTAATGTTATAATTGGGAAGAAATTTAAAACTATTTATGGTAAAGATACAATAACAGACATAATGTGCGGAAGAAAAATAATATTATCTCCGCAGTCTTTTTATCAGGTTAATACTTTGCAGGCAGAAAGGCTATATGCTCTTGCAAAAGAATATGCGGCATTATCCGGGACAGATTTGCTTTTGGATTTGTATTGCGGTGCTGGAACAATAGGACTGTCTATGTCAGACACAGTTAAAAAGCTTATTGGCGTAGAGATTGTTCCATCAGCTATAGAAAACGCAAAATTCAATGCAAAAGAAAACAGCATTGATAATGCGGAATTTATATGCGGTGATGCGGGACAAGTTGCGGAAATATTATATGATCGAGGAGAAAGACCAAACGTTATTATAGCAGATCCTGCAAGGAAAGGCTGTGATAAAGAAACTTTAGAATATATGGTTAAAATGAATCCTGACATAATAGTAATGATTTCCTGCAATCCTGCAACAGCGGCAAGAGATTGTGCAATTATGTGTGAATTAGGTTACGGGGTAGTGAAGTACAGGGCAGTTGATTTATTTCCGAGGACAACTCATGTGGAGTGTGTAGTATTGTTGACTAAAGCACACAAGTAAAAGTGTGAAAATGCTTGAAAAATAAAGCTTTTTCTTACTATCTACATTCAATTTTAAAGATGAAAGAAGTCTTGTAAATACTTATGAAATCAAGATGTTTTTTATAGTTGACCATACAAAACTATTGAGTATAGATTGACCGTACAAAAATATTTATTCAAGACATCAGAAGAATACGCAACAAAATAGGCTAATCAACATATGTGATCAGATAATGAATTGATTAGCCTGTTTTAGAAGGGAGAGGTAACTTATGCCAGGTAAAGTAAGAGTGATACCAGCAAATACAACCGAGCCAGTAAAATACGTAGTTATCTATTCTCGTGTGAGTTCAAATAGTATGGAACAACTGGATAGTTTGAAAGCACAAATCTCTGGTCTTACAAAGTTCATTTCCAGTCAAAGAAATTGGAAACTAGTTGATATTTATATAGATATTGCTTCTTCTAAAAAAGGTTCAGTTCGTCCTGAATTTACAAAGATGATAAATGAGTGTAAAGCTGGACTTACCGACATAGTTGTAGTAAAGAATATTAGCAGACTTGGAAGAGATCTGTTGAAGTGCTTGAGGCGATCAACACATTAAAAGAAGCAGATGTGCGTATTATTTTTAGACAGGAAGAACTTGATACATTAACAGTAGGAAGTTCATTATTGATTTCAACTATTGAAGCTTGTACTCAAGCTGAAAATGAATCACGAAGTGCAAACATAAAATGGGGAATCAAGCATAGAGCCAAGAACGGTAGCTTAGGCTTTTACCGTAGAAAATGCTATGGATATGCTAATGATGAAAATGGCGATCTTGTAATAAACGAAGAACAAGCAATGATCGTTAAACTTATTTTTGATTTGTACCTTGAAGGTAAAAGCATATTAGGTATTGTTAAAGAACTTAATAATAGAAATATTAAATCACCTACAGGAAAAGATAATTGGCCTAAGCGATCGGTAGAAGAAATGCTGAGTAATGAAAAATACATAGGTATTGCAGTAGTTAATTTAGATGGTGATGAAGGTCGTATTTACAAGTTAAATAATGCTCATTCACCTATTATTTCAAAAGAATTGTTTGATGCTGTTCAGAAAGCTTGTAAGCAACGAAGTAATGTTGAAACAGTACATATCTGAATCCACGGTAGAAAGATAAAATTCTAGTTTCATTAACGATGGAGGATTTATATATTGTGAATATTATATATAAGAAATTAACAGAAAAAGAATTAGATACATTTATACAAATGAGGATAAATCAACTTCGTGAAGAAGGTGCTACAGAAGATATTGATTTGGCTCCTGCTCTGAAAGATTATTATAAAAGACATATGGAAGATGGAACATTTGTCTCGTGGTTGGCAATGGACGGAGATAAGATAATAGGTACAAGTGGAATGTCTTTTGTTGAAAAACCACCATATTTTGGATGCCATTCTGGAAGAATAGGATTACTTTCTAGTATGTTCACTAATCCCAATTACAGGAGAAAAGGTATAGCAAAAGAATTGCTTTCAAGAGTAGTGAATGAAGCTAAAGAATATGGCTGTGGTACTGTTCAGATTACTGCATCAGATATGGGAGTAAAGCTATATACTGATTTTGGATTTAAGCATAATGACAACTTTATGCATTACAAGCTATAGCTTTGTAAATTGAAATTTATGTAATAGAGATTAAGCCTATTTGCCTATACGAGCAATAAGGCAAGTCAACATTTGTATCGGTTCGACATACCCATTTTAAGGCGAAAATAGGTGTTCCACCATTCCCTTGTACAGTGGGTGTTGAATAGGTTGTTCATTGGAGAACCGAGCCACGTGGAGACGGTTGTATTGATGTCTAAAGCAAAATAGAAAGTGCTAGAAAGTGGCGTATTTACGGGATTTTTCGCAAGGTGAGGTTCCTTCGGGAAAGTCCGGTTATTTCTATGAAAACATATCTACGAGAAAATCACGCTTATGGTTTAGACAGTGGATTGGATGTCGTCTCATCCAGCAACTTGACTGTCAGCAGTTTGGCAGGCAGTGGATGGATGTTATGAGGAGAAGGGATTATATGGGAAAGAAACTATCAGAAATGACGTTGGAAGAATTATGGCATCTATTTCCTATTCAACTGACGGAAACAAAAAACGAATGGCAAGCCTATTATGAAGAGGCGCATAATGAAATTGCAGGATTGCTGGACAATATGGACGGTATTAGAATCCATCATATAGGAAGTACTGCTATCAAAGGCATTTGGGCAAAGCCGATTATTGATATTTTAATTGAGTCAAGTGTAGATGATAGCTTACGACGAATAGCGGAGATTCTTGAACAAAACGGCTATATATGTATGAGCTCTGATGATAAGAGAATATCTTTGAATAAAGGTTACACCGAGAATGGATTTGCCGATAAGGTATATCACATTCATATCAGATACATGGGTGATAACAATGAACTGTATTTTCGTGATTATTTAAATGAATTTCCAGTTGCAGCAAAAGAATATGAAAGCCTTAAACTATCGTTATGGAAACAATATGAGTTTGACAGAGATGGCTATACAGCTGCGAAAGGTGACTTCATAGAAAAAATAACAAGTGAAGCGAAAATAAGGTATAAAGATAGATATTAGATTTGTATCTCAGCGGTCAAAGTGTTGTAGGCATTATTAAAGAGCTTGAAAAACGGAAGATTCTCTTGCCAACAGGAAAAGCGAAGTGGTGTAAGAGAACTATTGATGTTATGCTGAGTAATGAGAAGTATACTGGAAATGTCAGACTTTTGAAATCGGGTAAGAGTGAGGTTCAATATCTGTCTTCTGATAATAATCCTGCGATAATATCAAAGGAAGTTTTTGAGGCGGTGCAGATAGAGAAGGCTCGGAGGAACAATGTGGTGAAAGATGAAAATGGAACTGCAAAGAGGAAAAGTGAGAAATATAGTTCAAGGAAGACTAAATGAAAGAGGGAAATTATAGTGTGGCTAAAATTAAATTTGGAAGGAGTTATATTTCAGTTTCGAGTTTTGAATTATACACTAACTGATAAAGAAAAATGGGATGAACAATGGTGTAGAATAGGAATTGCATATCAATCTGATTCATGGTTAAATTATGTTCGTGAAGATGATGAAACATTATTGTCTTGTGAAATAGAAGAAATACTTCATAACATTAACAACTTATTAGAAGATAAATTAGAAACACCAAATGAGATTACTTTTATTGAGCCTGACTTTACTATCATATTTAATCCTAAAAAGGATTTGACAAGAGACCCAAGGTTTGTTTACATTGCACCTGGGCATGGTTAAATTATGTTCGTGAAGATGATGAAACATTATTGTCTTGTGAAATAGAAGAAATACTTCATAACATTAACAACTTATTAGAAGATAAATTAGAAACACCAAATGAGATTACTTTTATTGAGCCTGACTTTACTATCATATTTAATCCTAAAAAGGATTTGACAAGAGACCCAAGGTTTGTTTACATTGCACCTGGGCATGAAATTGCAGATATTGATATGGAATTAAGAATTTCTTTTTGGAATGATGGATTAACAGCGAATTATTTATCATTGAGATTTTTTAAAGAGGATATAAGTAATCTAAGAAATTATTTATTGTTAGTAACTGGAGAAATTACAGAAGAAGATCCTATCATTCAAAAAATGATAAAAAGTGGAATGTATTATTAGATTCATTTTTCTTATATACACATATTAGTGTGCTGCATGTAAAAACAGTAAATAGTCTACTTTTGTGAGCATACAAGATGAATATCAAGCACAATGGATATTTAATAAAAACAATAGGCAGAATAATGATTGAAAGTATTGATTGGGTATTAAAGAGATTAGGTAAATAGAAAATGTTATGATTACAAGCATGATGAGGAAGGTCATTTAATTATAGATGAAAAAAAGCTGAAAATGTTACCAGAGAAACATCCATCAGCTAAAGTCCTACATGGAACGTCAATGGAATTTCGTCGGGTGGATGGTCGGCATATTTTCAGATATGCTTATCTGAAGGGAGAATAAATATGGTTGAGGTTTATGTAGTAAGCGCCTTTAGCAAAGAAAATCAGGGAGGAAATAAAGCAGGCATAGTCTTGGACAGCCACAATCTAACGCCAGTGGATATGGCAGTAATAGCAAAAGACCTAGGATATTCTGAGACTGCGTTCTTGATGGAATCCAACATCGCAGATTTCAAAATACGCTACTTTACCCCAACAGAAGAAGTTCCTTTATGTGGACACGCTACAATAGCCACCTTTTCCCTGCTCAATTCATTAAGCAAGTTGAGCAAAGGCACCTATATTTTAGAAACAAAAGCCGGGAACCTCAATATCAGAATAGAAAAAGATGGGATGATTTTTATGGAGCAAAATTGCCCTATCTATTTTGAAACACTAGCACCGAATATTTTTGCTGGATGTCTAGAGAACAGATTTATTGACACCTCTCTGCCAATCCAGATTGTTTCAACGGGATTGAAGGATATTATACTCCCTGTAGATTCTAAAGACCATTTGAATAAACTGAATCCGAATTTCAAAAATATAGCGAGCTTGTGCCAAGATTTGAATGTTGTTGGAATCCACGCCTTTACTTTAACAAAAGGTTCTAAAGCAACAGCAATATGCAGAAACTTTGCTCCACGATACGGAATTGATGAAGAATCTGCTACTGGCACATCAAATTGCGCTTTGGCCTGCTATCTTTTCAAACATTATGATCAACAGTCACAATATATTTTTGAGCAAGGCTCTAATCTTGGTTCAGCTTCACAGCTCATAGTAAATATCACGCATTACAACAGCACAATCAATATGGTTTATGTTGGTGGACAAGGACACTTTGTTTGTAAAAAAATTATAGAAGCATCACGTAGCTAAAGTCTTGTTTGGAATGTCAATGGAACTTTGTTAGGCGGATTGCTGATAAAAAGTTTTGATTTATTTATGAAGCGGTCAATTAACAAGTAAAAATGTTGAACGACCGTTTTTACACCCAATACAGAAAAAGATATTGTATAAAGAATTACTATAATAAGGGCTTTCGGCACATTCAGCGTGAACGAAAGCCTCCGATTTCAAGGGAATTGTGGCATTTTGAGTATGGTTTGATGAAGTTAATAATCCCGTCAAATGTCGCAAAATCAAGGCTTTGGGAATATATCGAATGGTATAGTTGAGTTGACAGAATGACTTTAGGGAGAGGTTGTGTAGACAGGATTATTATGGTTGACAGGATTGATGAATATAAGTAGGATTTTAAAGTAAGCAATGAATAATATTTTGTAGCAGTAGCTTAAATTTTAGGCTGCTGCTTTTTTGTATACAGAAATATCACACGAAAAATTTGTGACAACCTACAGTTTGATAAATTATTGCTTTGTCGGAGTTATGCAAAAAATCGTATTTTTTGAGGATTGCTTGACAAATTCAATTTGAAATGGTATAGTTACTATTAAGGTGGTAACTAATGAAACGATAATTAAGAAAGAGGGTTCATCATGCAGATAGAAAATTCTATACTTGATAAATTACAAAATCTTGGTCTAAATCAATATGAGGCAAAAGCTTATTCAAGTCTGTTAACTCTTGGGACAGCAAATGCATACAAGATCAGCAAGGAATCCGGCATTCCCAGGGCAAGGATTTATGATGTTTTGGAAACACTCACGAAACGTGGGTTAGCTATGGTAGAAGAAAGCAGTGAGAACACAAAGATTTATACACCTGTTCCAAGTAAGGTTTTTTTAGAGAAAACGAAAAAAGAATGGGAAAACGATTTTGAGGATGTTACAAATGCTTTGGGCGAGTTGGAAACAGAGGCAAATAAGCAGGATATTTATGTTTTCACAGTAAAAGGAAAAGAAAATATTACCTCTTATTGCAGACAGTTATTAAAGGGAGCAAACCAGTATGTCATGATTTCTATGTGGAATCAAATGTACGAATTGCTTTTACCTGAACTAAAGGAATGTCAAAATCGTGGTTGCAAGATTTTGGGCGTGGGGCATAATATCCAAGATCCAATTGCTGACATCGAAATGCATCATGATGGGAAATACCATGATATGCCTGAAAAGCTTCACTGGTTTATTGTTTCTGCTGATGGTAGGAAACTGCTTTATGGATATTCAGCGGAAACGGACAGGGATGCATTTTACACTGAAGATGCAAGCCACATTTACCTTTTGGAAGATTATATATTGCACGACATGGTAGTCAACCGTTTTATTTTGGATAAGGAAAATGAGCAGAAACTAACTTCAATGATGAAAGAATTATTAGAGAAAATCAGAAAATAAATTAGAGAAAGAAGAGAAAGCTATGGAATCTCATAATGTAAATCATGCAAAGTTAAGCGGAAAAATGATTGCTCTTATGGCGGCAGCAAGCGGAATTGCCGTTGCAAATATTTATTACATTCAGCCGCTTTTAAATAGTGCTGCAGAATACTTTAATATTTCCGGATCACAAGCAAGTCTGCTTGCAACTCTTACCCAGACAGGCTATGCTTTGGGATTGTTTCTGATCCTGCCGATAGCCGATTTAACAGAACGAAAAAAATTGATTTTAACAATGATTTTCTTATCAGTTCTGTCACTTTTGGGAATGTATTTTTCCACGAATTTTATATTGGCGTGCGTGGCCTGCCTTGCTGTTGGAATTACATCGGTTATACCACAACTTTTGCTACCGCTTTGTGCAAAGTTATCCGATGAGCAGGTAAGAGGAAAAAATATCGGACATATTATGAGCGGACTTTTAACTGGCGTTGTTCTTTCAAGAGTGGTAAGCGGTGCTGTTGGAAAATACATGGGTTGGAAAAGTATTTACATCATTGCGGTAGTGCTTATGGCAATATTATTTGCAGTATTAAAATTTACTCTTCCTGTTTGCACAGCAGATGAAAAAGGAGATTTGAATTATGCTTCATCTATAAAATCAATGTTTTCTCTGCCAAAAAAGTTTCCTATCATTATAGAAGCGGCAATAAACGGTTTTATGATTTTAGCAGCGTTCAGCGCGCTCTGGACAGTCTTAACATTTCATTTGCAGGGTACTCCTTTTAACTTTGAAACAAACATCATTGGCCTGTTTGGAATTTTAGGAGTAAGTGGAGCAATGTTTGCTCCTGTTGCCGGCAAGATTTCTGATAGAAAAAGTGCAAAGTTTACAGTTGGAATCAACATTGCCATTATCCTTGTTTCATATCTTTGCTTTATAACCTTTGGTTTTAAAGTGTGGGGTTTGATTGCAGGTGTCATACTCCTTGACATGGGGGTAAATTCTTGTAATGTTGCAAATCAGACAAGAATACAAAGTCTTAGTGAAAGTGAGCGAAACAGAATTACTTCCATTTATATGGTAACAATGTTTGCGGGTGGTGCTGTTGGCTCGCATTTAGGATCAGCTTTATATAATCACTTTGGCTGGTATGGATTCTGTAGTATCGGAATCATTACACAGTTGATTGCAATGATTGTTCATATAATAAGCAGTAAAAAACGGTAAATTCCCGTTTATATAAATCTAAAATATTCATAGGAGGTCATTAAAATGGCAAAAATTTATCATGAAGAAGAATGTAGCTTGAAACCTTTGGAGGGTAAGAAAGTTGCGGTTATTGGTTACGGAAGCCAGGGTCATGCACATGCCCTCAATCTCCATGAAAGCGGAGTTGATGTAATCGTTGGTCTTTACGAGGGCAGTAAGTCTTGGGTAAAAGCCGAAGCGGCGGGTCTGAGAGTTGTTACTGCTGAACAGGCAGCAAAAGAGGCGGACATTATAATGATGCTTGTAAACGATGAAAAACAGGCGGACCTGTACAAAAAGTCTATTGAGCCTCATATGACAAAGGGCAAATCGTTGGTATTTGCACATGGTTTCGTAATTCATTACGGACTTATTAAACCACCAGCAGATGTTGATGTGTTTCTGATAGCACCGAAAGGTCCGGGACATACTGTAAGAGGCCAGTTTGAGGAGGGAAAAGGCGTTCCCTGCCTTATCGCAATTCATCAGGACGCAAGCGGAAAGGCAAAAGAAATTGCACTTGCGTATGCTTTAGGTATTGGAGGAGCAAGAGCGGGAGTTGTTGAAACGACATTTAAAGAAGAAACGGAAACAGACCTTTTTGGCGAACAGGCGGTACTTTGTGGTGGTGTTTCAGCTTTGATAAAGGCAGGATTTGAAACCCTTGTAGAGGCAGGCTATCAGCCTGAAATGGCATACTTTGAGTGCTGCCATGAAATGAAGCTGATTGTTGACCTTATAAACAGGGGTGGTCTTAGTATGATGAGATATTCTATCAGTGATACAGCAGAATACGGAGATTACATTACGGGTGAAAAAATAATAACAGATGAAACGAAAAAGGCAATGCAAGGTGTTTTGAAGGATATCAAGGAAGGTAAGTTTGCGAGAGAGTGGCTGCTTGAAAATCAATCGGATAGAGTATATTTCAATGCTAAAAGGCAGATGGAATCTGAGCATGAGATTGAAAAGGTTGGAGCAGATCTTAGAGATTTGATGTCCTGGATGAAAAAGGACATTTAAAGAAATCCTATCGGTTTTCTTCAAAGCGGTTCTTTATCTTGAAGTATCTATTCATTGCTGTCACCTGCAATTTCTTTTACATCATCAATCCAGTTCTCTATTGCTTGTGCTAAAATCAACTGTTGGTGAAGAACAGCCATACCTGTAGCCGGAATAGCGATTTCATCTTTTTTCATTTCAATATTTTTTTGAATGATGGATTCTAACTCTCTGATACTCTGCTTTATGTTCTCTATACACTGCCTTTGCTGTTCTATTGAAACACTGTCAAGGTTGACGATAACAGCATTGAAGTCGAGAAATATGTTTATGGGTGCATGGGAAGTTTCCATCATCAGTTTCTCAAATTCATGTTCGCCCATTTCTGTCAAGGAATAAACTGCTTTTTCAGGCATTTTTCCATCTTTTTCGATACGGCTTGTAATAAGCCCTTTTTCTTCTAACTGTATTACTTTTTTATATATAGAAGGTGTACTGATTTTCACCCATTTTGAAATATTCCGATATTCCACCAGTTTTTGAATATCATATGCTCCCATAGATTGTTTTTTCAGCATACCCAATACTATTAAATCGATTGTAGCCATAATTTCCTCCTTTTAGAACAAAAGTTGTCTTGTTTTACGTTACATTTATTTAAAACAACAAATTCAGCGATACTCTATTGACAACTACTATAAAATATAGTATAATAACAAAGTGGTATAAATTATAGTAGTTCATGAAATAAACACTATATATTATACTATTGTATTTTTATTATTTTGTCAAGAGGAGGACTTAAAAATGAATAAGAAATCAGAATTGTTAGGAAATGCACCTATTCCTAAAGCACTTTTAGCAATGGGCATTCCAACGATGATAGGTATGCTGATCAATGCATTGTATAACCTTGTTGATGCGTACTTTGTCGGAGGACTAGGCGAAAGCCAAATGGGTGCAATCTCGGTTGTGTTTCCATTAGGACAGTTGATAGTTGGTCTTGGACTGTTATTCGGCAACGGTGCAGGTTCATACATATCCCGACTTCTCGGGCGCGACGATAAAGAAACCGCCAACAAAGCCGCAAGCACCGCATTATACAGCGGATTGGCGGTAGGCACGGTGTTTATCCTATTCTCGGTAATATTTCTCAAGTCGATACTCTCACTTCTCGGAGCGAGCGAGAGTATCCTGCCATATGCACTTGAATACTCCCGAATTTATGTGATTTCCTGCATCCTAAACGTGTTCAACGTTACTGTCAGCAGCCTTATAACAAGCGAGGGTGCGGCAAAAACATCAATGCTTGCTATGCTTTTGGGAGCTGTTTTGAATTGCGGCTTAGACCCACTTTTCATCTATGTGTTTGATATGGGAGTTTCAGGCGTAGCAGTCGCAACAGCAATTTCACAATTTGTTTCTTCTGTTGTGTATCTGTTTTATATTTTTGGGAAAAAGAGCAATTTCAGTTTCAAATTAAGCGACTATGCGTTCTCAAAAGTAATCTTTTCCGAAATATTTAAAATAGGTATACCTGTATTCATTTTTCAGTTACTTACAAGCCTTTCAATAACCCTTACAAATAATGCTATCAAGCTATATGGAGATTCTGCAATAGCGGGAATGGGTGCCGTTACACGTCTTGTTTCAATGGGGAGCCTAACGATATTCGGCTTTATTAAAGGCTTTCAACCAATTGCTGGATTTAGTTTTGGGGCTAAGAAATATGAACGTCTGCGTAGCGTAATTAAAATTTCTGTGCTATGGTCTACGATATTCTGCTTTATTGTAGGATTACTGTTTATTTTGTTTCCCTCACAGATTATTGCTCAATTCACCAAAAATGACTTACAGATGATTGAGATTGGTGCAAAGTCACTTCGAGCAAATGGAATTTCATTTATGCTTTTTGGGTTTCACACTGTATATTCCTCATTGTTTCTCGCTCTTGGCAAGGTGAGACAGGGATTTATTCTCGGAGCTTGCAGACAAGGGATTTGTTTTGTCCCCGTTATTCTGCTTCTCCCTATGGTCTGGGGACTTAATGGGATTTTGTATGTCCAACCGATTGGCGATGTGCTTTCCGCAA
Source organism: uncultured Ruminococcus sp. (assembly GCA_947177715.1). GTDB lineage: Bacteria > Bacillota > Clostridia > Oscillospirales > Ruminococcaceae > FB2012. Next base: position 3,564 of record CAMWVM010000006.1, on the reverse strand, counting down.
TTATAACAGTATTCATGGCAATACCGCTTCACAAAAAACTGAATGAAATGCAGAAACAAACCGCTGCAATAAACACGGATTGCAACAGCTAAATATTTGTTCTTCCTAAAACAGAGCCTATGAGCTGTGAGGTATCTCACAAGTTCATAGGCTCTGCGTTTGGCGCTCTAATAACAGACATATTCATTTCTTGTACATTTATAAGGGTTTCCTGCTTACACTTCGGGCAATAGAGAGGATAGTTTACCATAATAGTATCTTCTCCAATTCTGTCACGAGTTTTATTACCGCAAACAGGGCATCTTCTTATCCACTTTGTTTTTTCATAAGCTCTCCATTCATTTAACCGTATAGCAATTTATTTCTGCACAAATTCCCCATATTTATCTGTTTCCTTTCGTGGAAAATCTACTGTTCTGTCTAAACTTTGGACAAAATAGAAAGAATAAATTGAAATCCCAATATTACTTTTTGAATATGTCAATCGCATGACTCGTAATGCCTGCTAAATCTTCCCGTTCGCAAGTAGCAAAATGATATTTCAAATATAAATCAAAAGTATCATTATCCATTTTATCTATTGCTTCACGCATGAGTAAAGAGCAGCCGTCTGTTGCGACATAATGCAGGCGAGTTGTGGGAAAAATAGACATCAATTCATCAATATTCTCTTTACGTACAAGTTCAAACAAATCCTTTGGTTCAGATTTTGCGGCAAATGTTTCGGAGTCAAGCAATCCATTTTTAATATATTCAGCCACATTGATATTCCCATGATTAAATCCTTCATCAAGAAGGCATCCATCAGATATTACATATGCAGCAAAAATAATGCCGCCTTGTTTTGTTACACGAATTGCCTCACGCAGAGCCTGTTGCTTATCTTCGCTATTATAAAGGTGATACAGCGGTCCTAAAAGCAGCGTAATATCATACTTATTGTCAGGGAAAGAAGATAAATCTAAAGCATTACCTTGCGTGACAGTTATATCCTCATTCGGTAAAGTATTTTTACGGAAAACTTCTATGTTATGGCTAACCAATTCCACTGCGTCAACAGTATATCCTTGACGTGCCAGTGCATGAGAATACCGTCCAGTTCCGGCACCAATTTCAAGTACATGATTCCCAGGGCTTATGTATTTTTCTATATAACGCATAGTGGTGAGGAACTCAACTGTTCCATGTTTTAATGTCAAACGACTATCTTCATCATAGGTATTATAAAAGTCAATTAAATATTGATTTGTTTTCATATCGCACCTCTTTGTAAATGAATAATCATAAAATACTGTTAAACTGATAAATTCCAATCTGGCTTTTCTTGTTTAATGAGAGCTGACAATAAATTTGTTACCATTTTTTCAGCATCATTTCTATCCAATGATATTTTATTCGTTGCTGTTAAAACTGCGATACCATGTGTATAAAGAAATAAGTCTAAAAATATTACTTTTCCATGTTCTAAATCTACACCAATGGTATCTGAAAAAATTTTTGCCTTTTTTTCATTGCCAATTTCTTTATAAAAGTCCTTTGCCTCTATCATATGCAAATCCATATCATTAATAAATAATAACTTAAACAAATGTGTTTCTTCTTGTGCAAATTCAATGTATGAGAGGGGCAAAAACAAACAAGAACTCATATTCACAGAATTACTGTAATCCGTAACATATTGCTCATAAAATTTATATGCAAAATCAAGGAACTCTTTTTTTAACTCGTCCATGTTTTCATAACAAGTAAAAATTGGACGTGTAGAACATTGTAATTTACTCGCAACACTTCTGGCATTGACAGTTTCAAATCCCGTTTCTCTTGTAATATCCAATACAGTGTTCAAAATCATCTCTTTTGTTATTTTCGCTTTAGGTGGCATCAGAATTTATCTCCTTATAATTTTTTTGTTTTGTCACATATGTTGTATAACTATTGTTGCATATTAAAAAAGAAAATTCAAGAGAAAAACAAAAAATTCATAAATAAGTTACATTTAAATTTTATATATCCTTAATGTAGAAATAAAATCTCCTGCTACAAGAAATCTCACATCGTTTAAGTAGAACTCCCATTTCTGTACAATATATAGAGTAAGTGTTTATCTTTCCTTAAATTTTAAAAGGTGCTTTTATGAGCAAAAGCACCCTAAAGTATAATTTTCATCTTATAAATTTCCTTTCTTATATTCAAAAGCAATATCACCTCTTACATATTCATAATCTTTTAGTTTAATTTCTTTAAAACCATACTTCCTATAAATATGTAGTGCCGGCTTCAATTTGCTGTTTGAAAGAATAAAAAGTCTTTCTGCACCGTGATCTAGTGCCCAGTTCATCGCCGCCTCAAATACAGCACTTCCTGCACCTTTATGCGGAAGCTTTTTGTTTGAGCCAAGTTTGCATATTTCCCATGTTGTTCCTTCCATTGGCATTGCCATACATGTCGCAAGTGCCACATCATTCTCAACAGCAAAAAATATCATGGCTCCCGCCTTTATTTCTTCATCGATTCTTTCAAATGTTTCTTTATCATGGTCTTCTAAAAAACCAAAATTTGATACAATCCAGTCGGTGTTAAAATCAATAAAATCCTGTCTGTACTTTTCTTTAAATGGAATAATATTCATATCAGTTTTCCTCTTTTCCCAAAATTGATATTACCGTATTTAATGCGGTACATAACTTATTACATTCATCTAAACTTAGTTCAACAATCTGTGCTTTTATCTGTTGATTTGTTAATTGAATCAATCTTTCTGTTTCTTCATTTCCTATTGCAGTTAGTGTGATTTTTGTCGTTCTTTTATCATCATCCGATTTTATTTTCTCAACAATCCCTTTTGCACAAAAACGTTGGACAATCCTGCTTAAGTAGCTTTTATCAATATGTAGCGTTTTAACAATATCACTTTGTATGCATATTTTATGTAATTTAATTTCAAAAAGGATTCTTGTTTCCAATACTGAATATTTACTGTCAAGGTAATTCGAATTCAAAAATCCCATATTTACTGTATAAAAACGGTTAAATGTTCTTATCTCATTGATTGTTTTATCGTATTCGTTCATATAAACTCCTCTTTCAAAATGGTTGACATTATCCACTAAATAGTATATACCATTTAGTGTTTTTTGTCAACTAATTTTTAAATAAGTATTTAAATATTTTCAAATCCTATCAAAAAAATATACTAAGTCTTTTCCTGCAATCTCCATTGCACACAGCCTTATGCCATTCATTCTTCCTGTCCATTCTAAGGCGTTATTGCCTTTAGTTGCCTGTGTCCTGTTTCATGCCATCGAGGCTTTCCAAGCGTTCTTGCGCCTGTGTATTAATGGCAAGTAAGCATTTAATTTTCCGCTTGTGAGAAAGTTGAATTGCAGTTCCCTCCAACATTAGATTTTCTACATGTTTTCTCCAAGTAATACTTTACAAAATTATAATTTATTTATTGTTTATATTGACAAAAAAATAGGGTTAAGAACATTTTTAGTTCTTAACCCTAATAAATTTATTTTACAACATCCCAATCAAGCATTTCATCAACGATAGTATGCACGT
>CAMWVM010000005.1 GCA_947177715.1 uncultured Ruminococcus sp. | reverse complement strand
GCACCCATACATATAGTAGAATCCATTGCACAAAGCGGTGGTGTTGCACCAAGTGTATAACAGCCAATATCTCCTGAAACCATTACGCCAAGTTTTGACAAGCAATAGAATAGACCTCTATGCGGACAACCTGCACACATAACAGGAGGACGAACAGGAACTGTTTCATTAAAAGAAGTAAATTCTTTTGTTTCACCAAGAATTTTTTCCGCAACAATAGCCTGTGATATTTCACCCATTAAACTAAATGTATCTTTACCATGAACATTCACACCAATTTTCTTACAATGAGTTTCAATTACATCATCAAGTTCTTCAATAACATAAATTTTCTTACACTTATCAGCAAAATCTTTTATTATCTTTTCGGGGAGTGGATTTACTATACCAAGTTTAAGATAAGACACCTTATCCCCCAAAGCTTCTTTTGCATACTGATAAGAAATACCTGATGTGATAACTCCAATATCTGAATCGTTAAATTCAACTTTATTGAGATTAGAAGTTTCAGAAAACTCAGTAATCTTAACAAGTCTTTCTTCAACCTCAGGGTGACGTCTAATTGCATTTCCAGGCATCATAACAAATTTCTGAGGATTTTTCTTATATGTAATGTGTTCTTTCGGTATTCTGTCACATATTTCTACTGCCGACTGAGAATGAGATACTCTTGTAGACATTCTGATTATTACCGGTGTATCAAATTGTTCGGACAAATCAAATGCAGCTTTAGTAAATTCCTTGCACTCAGCAGAATCAGACGGCTCAATCATCATGACTTTTGAAGCAATAGCATGATGTCTTGAATCCTGTTCATTTTGAGATGAATGCATACCTGGATCGTCGGCAACAGCAATTACCATTCCTGCATTAACGCCTGTATAGCCAGCTGTATATAAAGGATCGGCTGCCACATTTAAACCTACATGTTTCATTGCGCAAAAACTTCTCGCACCAGCTATTGATGCACCAAGCGCAACTTCCATTGCAACTTTTTCATTCGGTGCCCATTCAGCATAAACATCATCATACTCGGCAACACATTCTGTTATTTCCGTTGACGGTGTTCCCGGATAAGATGAAGCAATTTCACAACCTGCTTCATAAAGTCCTCTTGCAAAGGCTTCATTACCAAGCATTAATTTTTTCATACTATTTATCTTTCCTTTCATCAGAACCTTGTCTATAACAATATTATTATATATTTCACACAAATAATCTCATCACTTATTGTTAAAATAGACAAAATACTTCTCAATACAAGTCATTATAGCATAAAACTTCACAAAAAGCAACAGTTTTTTGTAAAACAATATAATAATTTAACACAATAATAACAAATATTTTAGTGACAAATATCAACCATTTCCTGTGTCCGTTTCCCGTCCTTTTTCTCACGCTCATGGATTACGATTTTGTCCACAAAATCGTTTAGGTTTTTAGGCGTTAATTCGTCAATGCGGGTGTATTTCTTGGTGATGGCTATCAGCTTTGAAACTTTGGTCGCTTCCGTGTCAGGGTTTCGATTTCCTACTTTAACTGTTCCTGCTCGGCTTCATATCCGTCTGACAGCTTGTAAAAGCGTTCGCCATTCAGCTTTCTGTTGATATTATATTCATAGATTTTGCGGAACACGCGGTCAAGCTCCCAATCCACTTTTCGTTCTTTTCAATCTGTTTCTGCTTTGCGGACAGCTCGTATTGGCGTTCCGCAAGGGTAGTGTCAATCTGCCGATTTACGTTTTTTACTCGGCAGGTTGCCATTAAATTAAATCAATTTTGGAAAAATTATTTTTCCAAAAGGATAGCAATGGTAGGGCTATCTCTATGATAGGGTTCTCCCGCAATATCCCCAAAGACCCCACATACTTTAAACCCTGCTTCTTTTGCTTCTTCAATTAATGTTTCTTTGGTAAAACAGGTATTCCATAAATAGTAAGTTTCTATATTTGCGTTTGAAATAATAGTTGTCTGTTCTAAAGTCACGGAATTCAAATATTTGTAATGCCCATATAAAGCGATATATCCATCTTCTCGCCAAAAACCACCATCATTACAAATTTCCCATGTCTGCATTTCTTGAAAAGAATTATATGTTTCCAACGAAAACACATCTAATAAAAACTTTGCACTGGGCTTCAAATGCTGATATATCTTACGCATAAGGTTTTTTCTATCAAGCGTTGACAACGCACCATAATCGCAATATATCATCGTGGCAAAATCGAAAGATTTATATAACTTCATATCCAAATAATTTTGATAAAGATACGTAATGTCTAATCTTTTCTTCAATGCAGAGTTTTTAGCATAGTTTATAGACCTTTTTGAAAAATCAATACCCGTTACTTGATAACCCTGTTTACAGAACCTTTCAGCATATATTCCTGGTCCGCACCCAATGTCCAAAAGCAACGGATAATCCGTTGATGGTACGATTTCTTTTATCCATGCCACCGACTTATCTATAAATTTTAGTTTCCTGCTTGCTCCGTTAAATTCAGGGTCAAGGTGTGCTTTGAGCATTTGTTTGGAAATATATTTATCATTCCAAAATTCGCCTTTGGTTTTTGTGTAAAGAGGGGGCTTTTCCAAATATCTGATAATATTGTTTAACATGGCTTTCTTCTCCTTTCAGTGGGCAAAAGAAAAAGCCGTAGATTTTACTCTACGGCTAATCTTTCAAATGAGGAAGATATAGTAAGAGTAAAATAAAATCAAACATTAGGCATAAAAACGAAACTGTAAAAACAGTCAGTTTTAACCTATTGAATTGATTTTATCTACTCTTTTCCAGTCATACCCATGCCACCGATTATGTGACATCTGATACGCCGGACTTCCATCACCTTTTTTGTTTAGTTTTATACATTTATTTTACATGAAATAATCCCTTTTGTCAATAATTATGTGCTTGTATGGTTTCATTTTGGCAGGCAACACTAATTTCATTAATGTGAATTTCTCCTTCCGAAAAAGTAATGCCTATAATCCTTTGTACTCTGCAAATTAGAATTTTAACCCACTTCTAACAGTAAACAGGAAGAGGGCAAGGTAAGCATTAAGCTTGCCGCATGTGAGAAGATTGGTGTATGTAACCCTGCGATGCTGCTTCAGATAGTCCAAGTGCCGCCCCCAGATACCTATTTCCTTATATCCGCTCATAAATTTCCATCCATTATTAGCTCACATTATCATGTTATTGATTCTATATATTCTTCTAAACAAATTCCCCGCAAATATATTTCCTTTGCTGCTTCTTTTCCAACATATCTATAATGCCACGGTTCGTTAATGATACCTGTTATGTCGGTTTTATCTGAAGGATAGCGTTTTATAAATCCATATTTGTATCCATTTTCGGCAAGCCAGTTATATACCTCATCTCCGGAACTTGCAGCATCAGCGTTTATATCAACAGCAATGCCCAATTGATGCTCACTGGTTCCTGGAATAGCAACCCATTGCTCAGCAAGTTTTCTAGCTTCAGATTTTGAGTTACCCTCATTTTCATATGCTACTATTTTCTCATCTAACAATTCCTGCTGCTTTTCCTGTGTCCTGTATCCTGCCGCAACATGCAAGCCTAAACCCTCTGCTCTTGCCGCATTAAACATTTCCTGTAATTCAGGATAAATTCTAGAATCCACTTTCTCGCCATTTGACAGTTCTGTTAATTCCACCTCATAATCATCGGGTATATAGTTGTCATGGTTTACAAGGATTAAGTTCCATCCATTGTCTGTATTCGCAATATTACGATTTATATCTCCAAAAAAATTAGGGACAGGAACTATATGGTTTATTGCCAATACACACATTAGAACAGCCGCCATAAGAAAAAATATGATTCCTAATTTACAGGATTTTCGTTTCCTATGATATTTCATTTATTTAACCTCTGACTTTTTATAAATATAATACAGTATAGGCAATAAAAATAAACACATTGCCATATACACAGGAATAATAACTGTTACAACACTCATTACCTTGCCGCCCAACTCTACAAGGTCAAACTCTTTAACGCTTGAATATACCTCCAGCAATTGGTCTGGAAAGAACGAGCATATCCCTGGTAATGTGATAATCCTGCTTAAAAAAGGAAATGCACATAATATCATAAACGGAACAATAACTGCTGTTGCAGTTGAACGTGATGCCGCCGATACAATCATAGAAATTATGGCAGCAAACAATGTGCCTACATAACCGCCGGCGACAATCAGAAGATATGCCTGAAAAAGGGTAACATTATAAGTACTCCTCCACAACTCAAGCTGGATTGGACAGTTCGCACCATCTGCCCCCAACATCAGGAGCACAATAACGGTATATAAAAGCACGAAAACAACATAAAGGACAGTCGTAATCAAAAAAACCGCACTCACTTTTGAAACAACCGCTTTATTCCTTCCCAATTTCGATGAGAAAAAAATTGAATCCGCTTTTATCTGAAATTCATCCGAAAATATGCCAGATACAAAAAAACCTATTATCAATGCCAACATCAAAATAAATGTTGATATATTTTGCAGCAATGCACTCCAACCACCTATATATTCATAATAAAAAGGCGTTTTAAGATTTTCATAACGCTGAATCAAAAATTCCTTCTGTGCATCCGTGAACGTTTCCTCTCCTGAATCCAAATATCCTTTTAATGCGGAAATCCTTTTTTCATAAACCTGCTTTGCTTCTTCTGTGGAAACGTTGTCGATTGCATAAGAATTGTAATCCCTCCACTCGCTGAATGCATTGTTAATCAGGTCGGCAATTCCAGATATGCCCTGCTTTTTCGCATACGCCTTATTCTGTTCCTGAATATCATCTGACAACGCTTCTTTAGAATTATTTATCTGCTCATTTTCCTTAACTACTTCTGCAAACACATCTTCCGTAAGATAGCCCGCCCACTTGTTCTGTTCGGTGCTGAGGTTCCTTGCCGCTACGATACCGCTCGAAGTGTTTCCATCCGCATCCACATACTCTACTCTGTTCATTGTCAAAATGCTTGTTGCAATTAGTATGATTAGCAAAAGAATCATTGCCATCCTATTCTTGAATTTTAAAAAAACTTTCTTTATTTCAAATTGCAGCATTTTCATCACCTGCCTTCTCTCCAAAATAATATAAAAACACATCTTCCAGATTTGCTTCCACACATGCCGCATCAGATGACGGTTTCTCGTGCGAAATGATTCGTAAGATTACCCCCTGCGGCTCTGATTTCATATTGGAAATTTTATATTTTTTCATGAAATCGGATACCATATTTTTATCTACAAGACATTCCCAGACTGTTTCTGTCATAGAATCTATGATTTCATCTGCCGTCCCTTTATGCATGATTTTTCCGTCTTTCATCAGCAAAATTTCATTTGCTATATACTCAATGTCAGAAACAATGTGTGTAGACAATAACACCAAACGTTCTTCTGAAAGTTCACTTATCAGATTACGGAAACGAATCCTTTCATTTGGGTCAAGCCCTGCTGTTGGCTCATCAAGTATTAAAATCTTAGGGTCATTCAACATAGCCTGTGCGATTCCAGCCCGCCGTTTCATACCGCCAGATAACTTTTTCATTTTTTTATTGGCAACTTTTGTGAGCCCTACCTGTGGAATCAATTCTTTCACTTTTCTTTTCGCTATAGCTGGGCGAAGCCCTTTAATTGTTGCAATATAAAGTAGATAATCTTGCACTGTGAACTCAGGATAAAAACCAAAATCCTGTGGCAAATATCCCAATAGTTTCCTGTATTCTCCGTCCATTTTTAATATATCTTTTCCATTGCAGGCAATACTTCCGCTTGTCGGTTTAAGCAAAGTACACAGCATTCTCATTAAAGTGGTCTTTCCTGCACCATTTACCCCTAACAATCCATAAACACCGTTATTCATCGTCAGATTTATATGGTCTACGGCAGTAAAATCCCCAAATTTTTTCGTTAAATTATTCAATTCTAATTTCATCAAATCCTACCTCCCAATAGTTATCACAATTACTTAATGTACGGTAAACTGCGATGCACAAGAAACCAAATGAAAGACCGATACATATCAGCCATATTGGCAATGTAACCATTGTGTATATTTTTTCATTTAAAGCAATAACCAACCATATGGCACACCACAAAACACATAAAATGATTGCTACGGTTTCATTCATAATATATTTGTTGCATAACGTGCCAAAACAAATACATGCCGTCACAAGCATTGGCATGAGAAATTGAACAAGCAATCTTGTGAATTCAATATGCAGCCCTATTGTCATTGTTCCGCAAAACACAGTAAGAAGGAAAACATCTACAATGCCGAACAATACCATATGCGCTGAATATATCTGCCTTAGAGAATAATAAGACGATTCTTCTATTTCCATACAATTGCATGACCTGTTTTTCCAAAGTTCAGGAATAATAAGGATGACAAATATAGATGCCATGACCCCCATGCCTCTTTGGACATAACTTTCCTCATATGCAGATATAAGCATTGCTCCTAATATGAACAAAAGTAGAAATTGAAGAATCCACCATCTTTTTCGTATCAACTTAAACTGCGACCATAAAAACTCACGGTAGGATAACATTCTTTCATGCTCCGAAGCAAAAAAGACTTCCTTTGATTTTCTGATAGTTTCCTGTATTTTTTCCTCCGTTGATTCCATCTGTGCCCTTTTCTTATAAGTCATAAGTTGTTCTTCCAGATTCATAGCTTCCCTCCTCTTGAAACAGTTTTCCTAACCGCATCTTTGCTTGTTTTAGCCGATATTTTACTAATGGAACACTTATGTGTAATATATCAGCAATCTCCGTAAGTTTCAGTTCTTGAAAATAGTATAGAGTAACCACCTCACTTAATTCATTGGGTAATTGTTTTAACGCCCATTCAACCGTAAGCTTATTTAATACATTTTCCATCGGATGTTCTACAAATTCTATTCGTGTGCTTAATTCCGATTCTTCCACAGGTATATCTTTTATTTTTTTAAAATAGTCTTTACATAAATTGCCAGCTATTGTATATAAATAATTCTTTGTTTTTCCTCTGTGATTGTAATCAGACAATTTTGCAAAAAAACGCACAAAGGTTTCCTGGGTTATGTCCTCAGCATATTCTTTATCAGAGCAACGATAACCGCAATAAGCCAAAATTTCCTTATAGTATTTATGGACGAACAAATCAAATGCTTCTTCTTCGCCCTGTTTCATTCTTCTAATTAACAAAAAATCGGAATGCACAAAATCCTCCTTTCTCGATACTCGAATTTCAAAACGTTTATCCTTTCTATATATTATAACGAATCAGAAATATAAAAAGATAGTCTAAAATAAATTTTTTTACATGAGTATGTAATTTTAAAATTAATTTTTAATGTTTCTATATCGTTATGTTCAAACATATATTAAATTAAACTATTTATGATTTCTTTCAAGCAGTTGAAATTTTAGAAAGACTATGCTATAATATAGTTAGCCTTATGCAACTCTTTACATAAATATACTATTAATTATAATTTCTGTTTAATGGAGGACATATGAAATATAAAACAATTAACGACTTATCTGTTGGAGAGTCTGCACTTATACTCAGCATTAATTGTGAAGGTGCGATGAAACGTCGTTTGATAGACATGGGGATTACTCCCGGAGTTAAGGTCACATTATATAAGATCGCTCCGTTAGGTGATCCTCTGGAATTGAAATTAAGAGGATACATGCTTTCCATAAGACGTTCCGAAGCTAAAAATATCTTTGTAAAAAGGGAGATTGATGTATGATTTCTGTAGCTCTGGCAGGCAATCCAAACTGTGGAAAAACAACTCTTTTTAATGCACTCACAGGTTCAAATCAATATGTTGGAAACTGGGCAGGTGTAACCGTTGAAAAGAAAACCGGCAAAACAAAAGACGGTAAATTCAATATTATAGATTTACCCGGAATATATTCTTTATCTCCTTATTCAATGGAAGAGATAGTTAGCCGTGACTACATAATAAAAGAAAAACCACAGGCAATAATTAATATAATTGACGGTACAAATATTGAGCGAAATTTATATTTAAGCGTTCAGCTTGTTGAGCTTGGCATTCCAATGGTACTTGTCATAAATATGATGGATGATGTAAAGGCGCAGGGTACAACAATCGACACCTGTTATTTGTCGAAACTTATGGGTATGCCGATTATACCCATATCCGCAAGAAAAGGTGATAATATAGACGAAGTTCTGAGGCAAATTGAATATGTAGTCAACAATAATATAACGCCTCCTGAAATTAACTTTGATACTAATACCCAAAATGCACTCAACTCAATTTTTTCAGAAATATATAATGAAAACAAAACTATTCCATATTCTTTTTATTCATCAAAATTACTTGAAGGTGATGAAAGGATTATAGAAGAGTTATCTCTCTCTGAAAAACAATTTAGTATAATTGAAAATATTGCAAAAAAATATGAAAGCACTGCACAATATGGTGATAGAGAAACCATGCTTGCCGACGCAAGATATCGTTTCATTGAAGACGTAACTAAAAAATGTGTTGTTAAAGGCAAAAGTGATGAGAAACTTACTATTTCCGATAAAATTGACTTAATTGTTACCAACAAGTTTTTAGCTCTGCCCATCTTCTTGCTTATAATGATGTTTATCTTTTCACTAACTTTCGGTACTGTTGGTACTTTCTTTTCGGATTTGATCGAAAAGTTTTTCGGTGATATACTTTCTCCTGCTGTTGGACAATTTTTAGAACAGGTTGATTCACCTCAATGGACGATTTCTCTTATTATCAACGGCATCATAAACGGTGTAGGAGGGATCTTGACTTTTCTTCCGCAGATATCAATTCTTTTTCTTTGTTTATCAATTCTTGAAGACAGCGGTTATATGGCAAGAGCGGCTTTTATTACAGACAGATTCCTAAGAAAACTTGGTTTGTCAGGAAAAAGTTTTATACCAATGATAATGGGATTTGGCTGTACAACCCCTGCAGTAATGGCAACAAGAACACAGGAAAATATCAACGAACGCAGAATGACAATACTTCTTATTCCGTTTATGTCATGCGGAGCTAAACTTCCAATCTATGCATTGTTTGCTGGTGTATTCTTTTCAGCACATCAAGGGTTAATTGTTTTTTCAATGTACATAATAGGTTTTATACTTGCAATTCTTGTTGGTTTAATACTTAAAAAGACATATTTTAAAAGCAATCAAGCACCATTTATCATGGAGCTTCCAGCATACAGACTTCCTATGTTTTCTTCAGTACTGAAAAACACATGGGATAAGTGCAAAGGATTTCTGATCAAAGCCGGAACAATAATTTTTGCAATGTCAATAATAATATGGCTTCTACAGTCGTTTACCCCTACTCTGAACTATACCAATGACAGCAGTACAAGTTTGTTTGCTTATTTAGGCAGTCTTATTTCACCAATTTTAAAACCATTAGGTTTTGGTGACTGGAAAACAGGTGTATCTCTTCTTTCTGGGCTTGTTGCCAAGGAAGCGGTAGTAAGCACTATGCTTGTACTTTATTCCGCTGCAAACGAAGCTGCATTGTCTGGAGCAATACTTCAGGCATTCACTCCGCTTTCAGCTTTTTCGTTTATGGTATTCTGTCTTCTTTATATGCCATGTATATCTGCATTTGTAACTATAAAAAAAGAAACAGGAAGCATAAAATGGGCGATGGCAAGTGCAATAATGCAATGTTCTATTGCATATATAGCAGCGTTGCTTGTATATCAAATCGGTTCAATATTTCTCTAAAGGGTGATTAATAGTCGTGAAATACTTTGTAATTTTCATTTGCATATTAATTATAATTTCCGCTTTTATGATTATAATCAAATACATGAAAAATAGCATAAAAAATCAATGTTGCGGCAACTGCTGCAACTGCCATTTTAATTCATGCAGCAAAAAACAAAATCAATAAAACGAAACATTTGCAGATTCTTGACTTTTATAATACTATATGATATCATAAATTTAACTTAGTATTACAATAAGGAGCATAGTTGTATGAAAATTGATATGCATTCGCATATTTTACCCGGCATTGATGACGGTTCGAGATCTATTGACGAATCATTGCAAATGCTTGACACTTTTGTTGAAAACGGTACAAATATAGTCGTTGCCACACCTCACTTTTATTGTGAGGAACAGAGCATTACAAGATTCTTGGAAAAACGCAATGCTGCTTATGAAAAACTTAAACCTCATTTGAAATCTGAACATCCGCAAATCATTTTAGGTGCAGAGGTTTTATATAATCCTGTGCTTGTGGGAAATGAAGATTTATCAAAGCTTGCAATTCAAGGAACGGATTTCATACTACTCGAAATGCCTTATCAAAAGCTTACTTCTGATATAATAAACAATGTTTCAAAAATCGTTGACTTCATGGATGTAAAGCTTTTAATTGCACATATAGAACGATATTTGCATTTTACTTCGTTTTCTGATTTATCAAACCTTATGGACTTAGACGTTCTCGGGCAAATAAATGTTAAATCACTTATGAAAGCTTCATCTAAAAGAGCATGTTTTAAATTAATCAAAAAAGGTTATGTTCATGCTTTGGGAACTGATTACCACAGGCTTGACAAGCCTGTTCCCCACATTGGCGACTCATATGAAATATTAGATAAAAAATTTGGCAATGGGTTTACTAATCATTTAATAAAAAACGAAGCTCATATTTTAAAGAATGATAGTTTGGAGTATTTTTTCGGGTAACAGTTCATAATAAATTTACATCTAAATTTCTACAGATGTTGACATAACTATTATACTGTTGTATAATAATAATGCTAAAATTAAATAGCCTTATCAAGAGTGGTGGAGGAACAGGTCCTTTGAAGCCCGGCAACCTAACGTATTACTACAGTTAAGGTGCTAATTCCTGCGGTATTTTCCGAGAGATGAGGAATTTGTGAGAATTCAAGCGTTTCGGAACGAAGCGCTTTTTTATTTGGCTATTTCTTATTAAGCATATTTATTAATGATTAAAAGAAAAGAGGTAGTTTAAATGTCAAGATATGTTTTTACTTCAGAATCAGTAACAGAAGGACACCCAGACAAAATATGCGATCAGATTTCCGACGCTGTACTTGATGCTATGCTTGCACAGGATCCAATGTCAAGGGTGGCATGTGAAACGGTTACTACAACAGGTATGGTAATGTGCATGGGTGAAATCACAACAAATGCTTCTGTAGACATTCCGCAAATAGTTAGAGATACCGTTGTTGAAATTGGATATGACCGTGCCAAATATGGTTTCGACGGACACACTTGTGCCGTTTTCACTACAATAGACAAGCAATCTCCTGATATTGCAATGGGAGTTGACAATGCTCTTGAAGGTCGTGAAGAGAATGAATATGATACTGGCGCTGGCGATCAGGGTATAATGTTTGGTTATGCCTGTGATGAAACTCCAGAACTTATGCCAATGCCTATTTCGTTAGCTCACAAGCTTGCAATTAAACTTACAGAAGTCAGAAAGAACGGTACACTCCCCTATCTTCGTCCTGATGGAAAAACACAGATCACTGTTGAATACGAAGATGGAAAGCCAATAAGAATTGATACAGTTGTTGTATCATCACAGCATGATGACGCAGTTTCACTTGAGCAAATAAGAGAAGACTTAATAAATTATGTTGTAAAAGCAGTTGTTCCATCTAATCTGTTAGACGACGATACGAGATATTTTATAAATCCAACAGGAAGATTTGTCGTAGGTGGACCACAAGGCGACAGCGGACTTACTGGCAGAAAAATCATTGTTGATACTTACGGTGGATATGCACGTCACGGTGGCGGTGCATTTTCCGGTAAAGACCCTACAAAGGTTGACCGCTCAGCAACATACGCTGCAAGATATGTTGCTAAAAACATTGTTGCAGCAGGACTTGCTAAAAAGTGTGAAGTTGAACTTGCTTATGCTATCGGTGTTGCGAATCCAGTATCAATTACAATCGATACATTTAGCACTGGAAGTTACACTGATGAACAGATTGCAAAAGCGGTAGAAAAAGTATTTGATTTAAGACCAGCTGCTATAATCAAAGATTTAGAACTAAGAAAGCCTCAATATAAAGCACTTGCAGCTTATGGACACATGGGACGTGAAGATTTAGATGTTGCTTGGGAGAAAACTGATCGCACAGAACAACTTATTGATGCTTTGAAACAATTAAATTAATTAGAAAAAAGTGATAATGTTAAATGACATTATCACTTTTTATTTATGCTATTTTTTTAATGCTATAATATTATCAATTTCTTCATTAAGCTTATCTATATCCGATTTTTCAGCTTTTCTTGGATTTTTAGGTGATGAATTGCCGCATATGCTCCAATAATCACAATATGTACAGGTCAGAAATTTTGAAGTTTCGATAGGGTCTGCAAATATCTCCCCACACTTTAATTTATCTGCCATTTCATATAGCTTCATTAAAGCAAACTGCTCTAAACCAAGGAAATATTCTTCACTTACCGGCTTTTTTCCATTACCGCTTATTTCGCCTTTTGACGTAAATTTAAATGGAGTAAAAGCACCGGAAAATCGCTTATTCATAGCTTTTAATGTAAATTCGTTCTCAATCATCATACCGTCTGGTTTATATGTTGACGCACGTTTTCTTACAAGCTCATAATCCAAGTCTTCACCGTTTTTCAAGCTTTCAATTTCATCAGGAGTGAAACCGGCTTTTACAAAATTGATATGAGAATAAAGTATTGCTGACGGTTTCAAATTCCCTTTCTGATTCAAATCGTTAATTCTTTGTGTAACAGCTAACAAATAAATTAACATCTGCAAATTCAAACCATTATAAAGTTCTTCAAGTCGCAAAGTTGTATCACCAGTTTTATAATCTACAATTCTTATATACTGATCACCGTTTTCTGCTTTATACACATCTGCACGGTCAATACTGCCTCGAATATTTATTTTTATATCATCATCAAGTTTTAACTGTAATATACTTTCTCCATTATCTTTAGTTAAGTTATACTCAAAGGCTTGGGGAATAAAAAGAGAGTCTGCAAATTCTGTTTGAATATTTTTGACCGCAAAAAATGCAGAGTTTTCAAGTCGATTCATAGCTGCAATGAAAGACGGAGTTTTTCCAAAATTACCGCCTAAAAATTCATTAGTATAATTAATAAATTCCTCATGAATTCGTGCTTTAATTACTTTATCCGTCAGCTTAGGAAAATCATTATTATATGTTTTTTTATCGTTTTGATCCTTTATACTCATAATTTTTTCAAAACAGCTATGAATTAGATTTCCTGTATTAATCGGATTAATTTCTACCGGTGATGGTGCTTTTAATTTCAATCCATATTTACAATAATAAGAAAACGGGCATGAATAATAGTCCTTCACTCTTGTTGCAGACAAGTTCATATCTTGACTGAAAAAAAGTTTTTTTGCCATTTCATCCGACAGTTTATGTTCTTGCTTTTTGGACGCAGAACTTACATAATTCAACTTTGACTCATAAAAATCAGAATATTTAAGCGATTCACGAATTGAAGCAATTAATGAATTTCTGTCACTTGATTTCTCAAGGTACTTATAAAAAGCTGTTCTATATGATGTACAAAAAAAGTCAATAGGAATATCCTGGGCTTTAGTTTCAATGTTTCCAAACATCCTTTTAAGCATAGAAATAATAATTGAGGGGCGCTTTGATGAACCTTGGAAATCCGATTCTGAATATGTAACATAAAGCTTGTCCTCCGGCATAGTGAGAGCAAGATATACATTAAGTTTTTCCCCTTCAATTTGACGCATGGCACTGCTTGATACATTAAGCTTCAATTCTTCAAGCTTTTTCTTATCATTATTGGTCAGCAGTCCGTTATTACTGATATCTGCTGGGAAAACGCCGGAATTAGCCTCCATTACAAATGCAATCTTAACATCTGACAGCCTTGAATGGTTTGTAGAAGCAATTCTTATACAGTCTACAGTTTGAGGCGGTTTGGAAACAGTCATTCCAGATATCATTAAATTGAAAATATCGCTGAATTCTCTCAAAGATATTTTTTCATCGTCAAATCTATTATAAATAGCAGACACAGCAGATAGCACAGTTTTCCAAAGCTGTTTAAACTCTCTTGCAAGCTCAAAATCCTTTTCACTATCTGAACTGGCTATTTTTATTTTAGAAAACATTTGCTGTGATAATTTAATTTCATCTAACAATTTATATAAGGCAAGACAAATATCCTTAGCCGAAGCATTCGTGCAAGAATTTTTAAACTCAGAAAGCGGTTGCATAATTTGCTTTCTTGTTTCATTGATCCTATTCAAATTGCTTATGTCATCGGCAGGAGCTGTAAATTCATTGTCCCACATATTGCCTTCTACATTCCATGTAATACAGTAATTCTCTATATCACAGATATCGTAATCAAGAAAATCAGAAAGAGGTGATTTTATATATTTCAGTATTTTTTCCGTGTTCCATTTTTTTGTAACAACACAATCAAATATGCTTTTTAGATATAATACTAAAGATGATTGTCCAGCACCTTGACTACAATCAATAAAATAAGGAATCTCATAACGTTCAAAAGTTCCCTCTAAAACCGAAGCAACTTCCTGAACATTGCCTAAAAGAACAGCAATATCTTTATATTTAAACTTCTCTTCTCTTACAAGTCTTGAAATCTCAGAACACACATATTCAGTTTCCTCATAAATATCTGTTCCTGAAATTATTTTAATGTTTTCGTTTTGATAATATACAACAGGATTAGTACAATAAATATTTTCATCCAGATGATTTATTTCATAAGAGCAATTATTCTCAGCTGGTCCGACATCAATTTCATCAATATAGACATTTTTGGACATGGCTATATTTTTAAGATGCTGTGCAGTTCGTATAGTTTCAGCAAAAGGAGTTTGATTCATTCTGGATTTATTCTCATGTGAAATAACTAAAGAAACTGTAAGCTGTGCTGATTGATTCATAATGCACTCAATTAGCTTTAACTCATCTACTGAAAAATCTGAAAATGAATTGATGAACACAAATTTCTCTTTGAAAAACCCATTGTTCTCTGCTAATTCACAGCATTCGCCCAAGGCTGTCAATGAATCTTTTAAACCTGCAATTTCAAGTTCATCCAAATAAAAGTCATACAATCTTGACATATCATATAGCTTCATCTGCAAAGAACCATTTGTGTTTTCAGATGCAAGTCTTAACTCCTCTGGAGTTATGCCAGATTGCACAAGTTCAGATACTAAATCAATCGCATCATTAATAAAATATGATTTTTTTAATGATTTACCATAAAATTTTATATCGCCTGTGGATTTAAGCTTTTTAACGGCTTTATACATCGTTATAATTTTATCGTTATCATCAGCAATTTTCTTTGAATTTCTACCATACTTTTTGGACATTAATTCAGCTAATCGATTGAATCCTACTGTTTGAATTCTATTAAAATCCTTAGCTCCAAGGACAGAATATAGTTTTCTATCATATTCAAATGAAAACTGATCAGGAATTATGACAAGTATATCCTTATTCGCCATTGATGCTTGCTTAATTAAATTCACAAACAACTTTTCTCTTTCACTATGAGTTCCGCCGGAAATCAATTTAAGCACAGCACTTACCTCCAATCAGAAATACATTCAATAACTATATTTTATCATGTAAATCAACTAAAGTCAAATGCATCTTAGATTTATTAGTACAAGTAAATGTACACTTATTTAAATAAGTTTGAAAGTATTTCAAAAAGTTTAAATGAATATTCTACATCATCATCGTTTTTGACTATTGAAACTCTTTCCTCTTTATCATTTTCTGAAACCGAATAACCTAATGAAAAACCAGGGAAAAACATAGAATATTTTTCTGTGTTTTTTTCAGCGTGACTAAAAAATACTGAAAATAAAAATATCACGCACAATGCAGATGAAATTGCTTTTTGAAATTTTGACATAAAAAATCCCTCCATAATAACTGTCTAATAACGATATTGTTTCAGACTAATTATGGACGGAATTTTTTCAGTTTATTCAATTTTTATATATTCGGATAATATTCTTCAAAAACTTTTTTGGCTATATCACAGGATTCTTTTGCATCTTTTGCATAAAAATCAGCACCGATTTGTTCGGCATATTCAGGCGTAAGAACAGCTCCCCCCACCATAATTTTGCAATCAATATTGTTATCATGCAGCAGCTTAATTGTTTTTTCCATGCTGACTAAAGTTGTTGTCATCAACGCTGACAGTCCAATAAGATGTACATCATTTTCAATAGCACAATCAACAACAGCTTGATAATCAACATCCTTTCCTAAATCAATTACGTCATAGCCATAGTTTTCAAGAAGAACTTTAACTATATTTTTTCCTATATCGTGGATATCGCCTTTAACTGTTGCTACAATTATTTTTCCTTTTGATACAGACTTTTCACCTGTTTGGGCAAAATGATTTTTTATTACCTCAAAACAAGCCTGTGCAACTCCTGCGGATAAAATCAACTGAGGTAAAAATATTTTTCCTGTTTCAAACTCAGAACCCGCTTTATCTAAAGCAGGAATAAGGATATTATTTATTATATCCATTGGGTCATGATCTTTAAGCAGATCTGTCGTTAAACGTGCACCTTCACTTTTCAAACCATTTTCAAGTGCATATGGCAAATCCACTGCATTGTTTTCTATACTGTTATTCTGTGGCACATCTTTTTTCACATTACCGTAATTTGCTATATATTCTACAGAATTTTTATCATAACCAGCAAGTAGATTATAAGATCTCACAGTTGCTGTCATAGCGTCGATATTAGGATTAATTATTGGCAAATCAAGACCCTTTGTAAGAGCCATCATAAGAAAATTATGAGTAATCAGTTCACGCTCTGGAAGTCCGAAACTTATATTTGAAACACCAAGGACAGTTTTTAAGCCTAATTCTTTTTTTACTCTTTCAACGGCATTAAGAGTTTGCATTGCCGCTTCCTGCTCTGCTGAAACAGTAAGTGTAAGACAATCAATATATACATCTTCACGGCGTATACCCAAAGCTAATGCACGTTCAAGTATTTTTTTTGCAATATTAAATCTGCCTTCAGCTGTTTTAGGTATTCCGTTCTCATCAAGGCATAAGCCTACAACCGCCGCTCCGTACTTTTTAACCAAAGGCAAAACTGTTTGGAGGGATTTCTCTTCACCGTTTACAGAATTGACAATAGGCTTACCGTTATACACTCTCAATGCAGCCTCAAGAACTTCAGGAATAGTAGAGTCAAGCTGAAGCGGTACATCTGCTACTCCCTGCAAAGCTTTCACAGCACGAACCATCATATCCTTTTCATCAATGCCGGGAAGACCTACGTTTACATCAAGTATATCTGCTCCGGCATGAATTTGCTCTATAGCTTGTCCCAAGATATAATCAATATCTCCTTCAAGCAAGGCAGCCTTGAAACGTTTTTTCCCGGTTGGATTAATTCTCTCGCCGATTATTCTTGGACGGTTGATAATCACAGTATTTGACGGACTACAGCAAGCAGCTGGAATTGTATTCACTTTTTTAACATGCTTTTTATCTAAAAGAACATTTTTAAGTTCTTTTATGAAATCGGGGTTTGTACCGCAGCATCCGCCAAAAATCTTTACACCTAACGGAACAAGATCCGACATAAGGGAAGCAAATTTGACAGGAGAAATATTATATTCATTTGTAATTGGATCAGGCAAACCAGCATTAGGTTTTACAACTACTGGCAGATTAGTCCATTTACATAGTTCCTCTACCACAGGATAGAGTTCTGCCGGTCCAAGTGAACAATTAACTCCAATAGCATTAACTCCCAGCCCCTCAAGAGTTAAAGCCATTGAACTAATAGAACATCCTGTAAATGTTCTCATATTTTCTTCAAAAGTCATTGTACAAATAATTGGTTTATCTGAATTCTCTTTTGCTGCTAAAACTGCGGCTTTTAATTCATACAAATCAGTCATTGTTTCAAATACAATCAAATCACAGTCTTTACCCGCAATAACCTGTTCTCTAAAAATATCATATGACTCTTCAAAAGTCAGTGTTCCAGTAGGTTCAAGAAGCTGCCCAATAGGACCGATATCCAAAGCTACAAGAGTTTCACTGTCATTACACGCTTTTCTTGCATTATTTATTGCAGCTTCTATCACTTCATTTACAGAATATCCGCAGTCCGCCAATTTATATCTATTAGCTCCAAAAGTATTAGCATATATTATGTCAGAGCCTGCGTCAATGTACATACGATGTATATCAATCAGCCACTGTGGTTTTTCTATATTGAGCACTTCAGGTGTTTCACCCATTTTTAATCCTTTTGCCTGAAGCATTGTTCCCATTGCACCATCAAGGCAAATAAATTCTTTTTCCATAAGTTGTTTAAAACCCACAGTGGTCACCTCTTTTTCTATATTCACATCTATCTCTCATATTACAGCTAACACAGCCACGTTTACCCTTTGAAATCTTATTCTTAGATATTCCCATAACCGCAGTAACTGATTTTCTTGGTATCAAAATTAAACTTTCTGTACAATTAACTCCAATTCTTTTTTGAGCATCAAGAACATTTAAAAACTCAGGCTGTATATTCAATGGGAAATCACCATATCCCGGAGAAAATCTCCATGTAAAATTGTAGTCTGGCAAATTATTTTTAATTTCAATTTCTGCCTGATTACATACTTGTTCCACAGCAGCAGACGCAAGGCAGTCAGCAATTACAGCTTTTGTCATATCAATCGTTTCATAGGATCTAATTATTTTATCTGCTTCTATTGAAACTGTCGCACACAAAAGGATACATTTATTACACTCACTCAAATGTGACCTTATATCATTTCCCTTAAACAACAAGGAAGTTCCTATTACTGATATACCATTTTCAAGATTTTGAATATCAAATACTTTATAAATATATCTTGGTTTGCAAACCTTTAATAAAGCTGATTCGCATTCATCAATTATACTCAAAACATTTTCATCAGGTTTTTTATTTTTATAACCCATATATCTCATAGCTTCCGCACGATTAAGATGCAAAAGTTCCAAACTAATCATCACTCCGAACAAAAATATATTTTTATTATATCACAGATACTCTAAAAATACAAGCGGCAAATGCACCTGTCTCTTAGACACAGCTCCGAGCCCACGAG
>CAMWVM010000004.1 GCA_947177715.1 uncultured Ruminococcus sp. | reverse complement strand
AAGAGGAATACCTGCAATGCCGAGGTCAACGTCTTTGTTCCATTTACCAAGGTCTTCTGAACCTGTCCAGATTGTTTCTTCAGAACCTGTTTTGATTACTTCTTCATCAGCAGATGTTGTTTGATCGGAAATAGTAAATGTCTTTGTTACAGTTCCTTTATATTCATTAATACCTGTAATAATAACAGTAGCGGTTCCAGGATTCACATTGTTTTTATAACTTACAGTGATCTCAGTTCCTACTTTTAAATCTCTTACGGCGGTAGAGGATCTTCTGAAACTAACGAAAGGCGTAATTGCCTTTCCGGTGTATGAAAAATTTGTTCCCGAAAGGTTAACAATTGGATTGGATTTTGAAATATCTGTTTTAAATTTGATTATAGTTTCACTGCTATCATCAAGATTAAAGGTGTCTTCAATTTGAATAGCATTTGTGCTAAATGTCGGAAGTTTAAATAATTTACTAACATGTTCACCTAACGGTGTTACCAATGCTGTTGCTGCCATTGAAATCGAAAGCATACAAGCGATTAATTTTTTAGCCATAATTTCCTCCTTATATATCTACGATGCCGTTTTTTGTTATATAGTTCTCTCTACTCCGTCACATTCAGTGAACGGTTGTTACGTTAATTAAATTTTCAGGGATATCAATTAATTTACCTATCAAAAATACACTTCCGTCATTAGCGTAGTTTTATCTGAAGCAATAAGGTTTCTATATGCTTTTTTGTTATGTTGATTTTATATGTATTGACATTAAATTTTCCTCCGATAACTATATTTTTATATTAAAACAAGTTTTCACATTTTTAGTATAACAATTTAAGTTGCATATGTCAATAAACATGAGTAAATTTGTCGATTATTTTAATGTTTCTATAGATTATCTGCTTGAAAGAACCAATAATTCTACATTTTTGAAGGAGTAAATTAAAACGCACAAAAAAATAAAGACTGCCGCACTGTCAAAGTGCAGCAGTCTTTTTTGTAACCATTATTCTGTTTTATTTTCTTCCTGTGCCTTAAGTAAATCACGAATTTCTGTGAGAAGTGCAATATCAGCTGCAACAGCTTCTTCTTTTTCCTCTTCTTCAACAGCCTCTTCTTTTTTCTTGATATTCTGTACTGCATTAACCAGCTTTACAATCAGGAATACACAGAACGCCGTAATCAAAAATGTGATTACCGCAGAAATAAATGCACCAAAGTTTATTACAGGTTTATTGCCCCACGGAATTGTAACCGTAAGATTCGCAAAATTGACTCCTGCTAAAATCATTCCGATTATCGGCATAAGAATGCTGTCAACCAATGCGTTTACAATAGACGTGAACGCACCGCCGACTACAACGCCGACTGCTAAGTCAATAACGCTGCCTCTTGAAATAAACGTTTTGAATTCACCGACGAATCTCTTCAAAAAACCTGGTTTCTTTTCTGCCATTTTAAAAATCCCCCCTTTAAATTTTGCCATACAATATTTGATGAAATAAGTATAACATATTTCGTCACGATTTTCAATATTTTCGCATAAATTATAAAAAAGCTGTCTTGATTTTTTCAAGACAGCTTTCGTTGTTATGCAAAGCTCAAGCTTATCAGCCCTAATAAAGCAATACCTGCAATAAGACAGCTGGCACAGCCTAATATTTTACCTTTCTTTTCATCTGACAATTTGCACATACTATCACCCTCCGATTACTCTGTCCTCAACGCTACAACAGGATCCTTCTTAGCTGCGATTCTCGATGGGAATAAGCCCGCAATAAGCGTAAGCACCATGCTTATTATTACAAGAATAACCGCACCGCCAACAGGTATAGACGCCCTCATAGAAACGTCGGTAATGTGTCTTATAACAGCGTTTATCGGTATAGTCAAAAGATATGAAATTCCAATTCCGATAACTCCTGCTGCAAATCCTACAATAAGTGTTTCCGCATTGAATACTCTTGAAATATCTCTCTTTGAAGCTCCGATACTTCTGAGTATGCCAATCTCTTTTGTTCTCTCAAGAACGGAAATGTAAGTGATTATTCCTATCATAATTGATGAAACAATAAGTGAAATTGCAACAAATGCTATTAGTACATAGCTGATTGAATTTATGATCGTTGTCACAGACGACATCATAAGTCCTACCATGTCAGTATATTCGATCTTGTCAGCTTCATCACCTTTATCGTTGTAGCTGTCAATAATCTCAACTATACGTTCTTTTGCCTCAAAGTCTTTTGGATATATGTTTATTCCTGAAGGCTTTTCTTCTGTCGAGTATCCTAAAATCTCTAAATTCTCATCATAAGTTGCAGACGAAACTACGGAAGAACTATTTTGCTGTGCTTTAATTCCTTCAGCCTGTTCCTTCGCCATTTCCTTTAATAACGCCATTTGTTCATCTGTCAGTGACTGAAGATATTTTTTCTGTACATCTGTCAGCTTAGATTGATCAAGCTGACTCATGTCAGTTATCTGTGCAGATTCAGCTTCATTTCCACCATGTGTGTCTGATCCAATGACTTTTATATTCTTATTCTCCCTGTCCTCATCACTGGCAAATTTTAAGCCAGTAAAAATATCCGTTTCAGGATTGCTTATCTGATCCTTAACAATTTCACTGCTGCTTACTTTGTCAAGAAGATAAGTGGTAAGATCATGACGGTAACCTATAGCTCCGCTTATTGATGAGGCAGAAGCTTCCTCAGATGGCTTGACAATACCTACAACTTTAAGTTCAATGCCCTTATCTATAACATCTTTCATAAAACTTTCATCTTCACTCTTGTCAACCCAAAGACCATTTTCTTTTACAAATTTATCTGTAGGAGAAATCAGCTTAAAATTTAAATCCATCAGCTCATCATATGTGTAGCTGGTCTGTTGAGAATCAATTTCTATCTTCTCCCCCGCAACAGCTTTCTTCATAACTCCATTCAGTTTTGACGAATCCAGCATTCCTAAGGTATAAAGCACATAATCGTTAAGCTCATTGAATTTGTCAACAACTAAAACTATCTCGTTATATTTCTCCGGAAGCTTTCCGGCAAGCACATCATATTGATTTTTTATAAGCTCCTCGTTATCAATCATCTCTGACCAAACATCGGCATTTGCCATGCCCAACGATGACATAGAATTAATCTGCTCCTCCGAATAAAATCCGGTGTCTGCCAATAGGGTAGAAGGGTTGACCTGTACAATCTTATCCGATGTATCAGCCTTATATACCGTCAAAGGTGCAGAATAGCTATATTGAATATCTGTCGTCAGCTCTTTCAGTTCATCATTCTTGTCAATAAAGGACTTAAACTTTTCAAGGTTATTTACCTTAGTTTCTTCTAACAAAGTTTCAATCTGTTTTCCCAGTTGATTTCTGGAATAAACCTTATTCATGTCATGATCGTGATTTACTCCCTCGTCAGACATCGACTGTATAAATTCACCGATGTTGGTTGTTGTTTTCGTTATCTGTAAAGGATAGCTTGAAAGCGTATCCTCCTGTACCTGGTCAATGTAGTTCTGTACACCATTTGACAAGGATAAAATCAATGCAATTCCTATGATACCAATGGATCCTGCAAAGGAAGTCAGAAGGGTTCTTCCTTTTTTGGTCATAAGATTGTTTCGGCTGAGCGAAAGCGCAGTCAAAAATGACATAGACGTCTTTCTGCCTTTTTTCCTATCCTTTTGAGCTTTGTCAGCCTTGTTTATATCCTCCGTATACGGTTTACTGTCATCAGTAACCTTTCCGTCTAAAAGTCTTATAATTCGGCTTGAATATTTGTCTGCAAGCTCAGGATTGTGTGTAACCATTATAATAAGCTTATTCTGCGAAATATTTTTTAGGATCTCCATAATCTGAACACTGGTTTCAGAATCAAGAGCTCCCGTAGGCTCGTCGGCTAAAAGAATATCCGGATCATTAATCAGTGCTCTCGCAATAGCAACTCTCTGCATCTGTCCGCCTGACATCTGATTAGGTTTCTTATGAAGCTGGTCGCCCAAACCTACCTGATTAAGTACATCAATCGCCCTCTGACGTCTTTCGGATTTAGATACACCCGATAAAGTCAAAGCAAGCTCAACATTTGATAAAACAGTCTGGTGCGGTATCAGATTATAGTTTTGGAACACAAAACCTATTGAATGATTTCGGTATGCGTCCCAGTCTTTGTCTTTAAAGTTTTTGGTGGATTTTCCGTTAATGATCAAATCTCCGCTTGTGTATCTGTCAAGTCCGCCGATAATGTTAAGCAAAGTCGTTTTTCCACAGCCGGATGGACCGAGAATCGAAACAAATTCGCTTTCACGGAATTGAATATCAATTCCCTTTAAAGCCTTGACAACAGAATCGCCTGAAACATAATCCTTAACGATATTGTTGAGTTTAAGCATATTGTCTTCCTTTCAAAATAAGAGTTTTACCCCAATGTATATATTTTCAGTAATTATACTCCTCTTTTATTAACTGCATATTAACAAAATCACGAATTTTGACTAAGATCAAATATTATTTTTACTTCTTATTTCCATGAAAAATGCATATACTTTTATCAGTAACGTTTTAAAAGAAAGGACAAGTCAAATGAAAAAGCATATTGAAATCATGATAGTATTCAGTATATTTTTAATGCTGATCCCCTGTATATCTTTTATAAATAAAAATGAAATGCAAACCACTGATATTACTCAAAGCGATACCGTTAAAATTTTGTTCACCAAAAAAGATAAGGTTGAGGAAATATCTATGGAAGACTACATGATCGGTGCAGTCCTCGCCCAAATGCCTGCCGAATTTGAAGAGGAAGCATTAAAATGCCAAGCCGTTCTTACTCATACATATATCCTAAGACGGCAAATTACCGCACAAAACAACCCCGATAAAAGCCTTAAAGGGGCAGATATCAGCGACGACAGCTCTCTTTATCAAAGCTATTTCACAAAAGAACAAGCAAAAAAATTTTATGGCGATGATTATGAAAACGCCTATAAGAAAATAGCTTCCGCAGTGAAAGAAGTTAAAAATAAAATACTTATATATGATAACGAACCAATAATCGTTGCTTTTCATGCTATTTCAAGCGGTTCTACAGAGTCAGCTGAAAATATGTGGGGAGAAAAAATTCCCTACCTAATTTCTGTAGACAGCAGTTGGGACCTAAAAAACGACAGTTTTGAAAAAACAACTGCTTTTACTGACGATGAATTGTCTGCAAGACTTGCATCCGCTTTTCCTGAAGAGAAATTTGCGGAATTAAAAGAAACCAGCTTAAAAATTGAAAAAACCTCAGACTGCGGTTCAGTACTATCCATAAAAATCAATGATCAAACCTTGACCGGAACAGAATTTGCCAACGCTCTTTCACTTCCATCCCCTTGCTTTACTGTTGGCTGTAAAAACGATACTTATACAATAAAAACCAAAGGCTATGGTCATCTGGTGGGAATGAGCCAATACGGCGCAAATTACATGGCAAAGGACGGAAAAAATTACGCCGAAATACTTAATCATTATTTTCCTGAAACCAATTTAAAAGACAGTTGATAATAAAACATCTGTCGATTCAATGTTCTATTAATCAAAAAAATGCACACTCCGATTTTTTTGCTTCGGAATGTGCATTTTGCATAATTTCATGATGTTTATTTTGTATAAAGCTCCAAACTTTTTTCATATTTCGTTCATAGTTGCACGTTTGCGTGCAAAAAACGTCCAAAATGGTGCTATAAGTGAAGGGGGTGCTCAGCCGCACGGGCCATGTCACGATATTTGTTTGTAAGCAAACAGGTTTTGACCTCGCTGTGGTAAGTTTGCAAAATCGACGTAGTGGTCGGCTTTACGTCGACACATATGCTCAGCACAGCATTCATTCCGAATCAGCATCAGATGAAACGGCCTTATTTGAAAAAGCCTCATCTTTCTTGTTTTCTCCGTATGTGGACATATAAACTTTTTCAAAAATTATATCGTCTATCGGCTGAAGATTGTCCTCTTCTGCATTTTTTACATCATAGCCGCAGATTTTCTCATAAACATCCATTCCGTCATAGGTCTGACCAAAAACTGTATATTGCTGTGAAAAGTTCAATACACCGCCTTGCTCCATATAAACATTTGTAACCTCTTTATTTACGCTTCCCTCTTCAAGATATTTATCCAACTCTGACTGCTCCTCATCTGTCAGCTTATAATCGTTTACAAACAGCAAATAGGAATTTGAAACCTTGTTCTTCCACATAAGAAAACCGTTTTCATAAGTGTATGCGCACAATGCACCCTTAAATGGCCAAAGATTTTTTGACAATTCCTCTGCACTTATTTCTGTTGTATCTGTATCTGAAGTGGTAACTCCATCTGCCTGTTTTGTCCCTCCGATAAAATACACCTCGTCCTTAACCATGCTGATATAAGTTCCGTCGTAATATCCCTTTTCCACAAGGTTAGTGAAATATTGGCAGTATTCAGGCGCCTCGTCAGGATAAAGCACAGACTTGAATGTTCCCAAAGAGGTTTCAAATACTACAACAGGTGCATCGTCATCAGGCACCTTTAATTGTACAAGATTAACATTATCAAAATCTAAAGGCGTTTTGTTTTTTTGCTGACACGCATAAAACAAAGCAATAACTATGACAAGAATAATTGCAATAAGTGACAGCTTAAAATAAGTTCTGAACCTTTTATTGGTGTTTTCCTTAGGTCCCATATATCCGTAATTTTTCATGTCCATCCTCACTATTTCTTAGAAATCTTTGTGCCCTGACGTGTTTCTTCAATAAGATATCCCATTTGTGATATCTTATCTCTCAATGCGTCAGCAGCAGCAAAATCTTTAGCCTTTCTTGCTTCCTTACGCTGCTCGGCAAGTTCAAGAACTTCTGCAGGAATTTCCACGCTCTCTGAACTGTCTTTAATCTTTTCAGCCTGTGCAATAAGATCAAGAGATAAAACCTTGTCAAAATCCTCAATAAGCGCAAGTTTTGTCTTTGCGTTGGCATTTGACTTCAAAACGTTATATAGTGCCGTAATTGCCATGGAAGTGTTCAAATCATTGTCCATGGCATCAGTAAATTCTTTTTTGAATCTGTCAAACTCAGACTTGTCAATATCTCCGCCATGTTCATTCAACAGAATAGCAATCTTATTTAAAAGCTTAGTGTATGAAACCTGTGCATTGTCAAGATTTTCATAGGTAAATACCAGTGATTTGCGGTAATGGGAAAGCAAGCAGAAAAATCTGTATACAAGCGGATTATATCCCTTTGATTCCAAAAGCGATACCGTCAAAAACTCGCCCTTTGACTTGCTCATTTTTCCGCTGTTTGTGTTAAGATGAAGCACATGGAACCAATAGTTACACCACTTGTGTCCGATATAAGCCTCGCTCTGAGCTATCTCATTTGTGTGATGCGGAAAAGCGTTGTCAATTCCACCACAGTGAATATCAAGATATTCACCTAAATGCTTCATGCTTATGCAGGAGCATTCAATGTGCCAGCCCGGATAACCCACGCCCCAAGGACTGTCCCATTTAAGCTCTTGATCGTCAAACTTTGACTTTGTGAACCAAAGCACAAAATCTGCCTTGTTTTTCTTGTTGCTATCCTCTTCAACACCCTCACGAACTCCGACCGCTAAATCTTCTTCTTTAAAATCATTAAAAACATAATACTGCTCTAATTTTGAGGTGTCAAAATAAATATTTCCACCTGCCTCATAAGCAAATCCTTTTTCCAGAAGACTTAAAATAACCTTTATAAAGTCCTCAATACATCCGGTGGCTGGTTCAACGACGTCAGGTGTCTTGATATTCAGCTTTTTGCAATCGTCAAAAAATGCATCAGTATAAAACTTTGCAATTTCCATAACCGTCTTGTGCTCACGTTTAGCTCCCTTGAGCATCTTATCGTCGCCTGTGTCTCCATCGCTTGTCAGATGTCCTACATCAGTAATATTCATCACACGCTTAACGTCATATCCGGAAAAACGCAAATACTTCTCCAGCACGTCCTCCATGATATAGCTTCTGAGGTTACCTATATGAGCATAATGATAAACTGTCGGACCGCAGGTATACATTGCTACCTTTCCTGCCTCATTGGGTATAAATTTCTCTTTTTTTCTTGTAAGGGTGTTGTATATATCCATTTTTCTTGCTCCTCTCCTTATTTATTCTCCTTATTAAGCTCGTCAACCTGTTTCTCCAGCTTTTCAAGTCTTATTCTGTATGAGCAAAGCTCCTGTGCCACTGGGTCTGGAATATGAACCTGATCAAGGTCACAAAGCTTTCTGCCGTTCTGTTTTACAATTCTTGCCGGAACACCTACTGCTGTACAGTTTGGCGGAACTTCTTCCAGCACGACCGCATTTGCAGCAATTTTTGCTCCGTCGCCCACTTTAAAAGGTCCAAGAATTTTTGCACCGCTTCCAACCATTACATTATTGCCGAGAGTTGGGTGACGTTTTCCATGCTCTTTACCCGTTCCGCCCAATGTGCAGCCTTGATAAATAAGACAATAGTCACCGATTTCAGCAGTTTCTCCAATAACCACTCCGCTTCCGTGGTCAATGAGCAAGCCTTTTCCTATTTTTGCACCAGGATGAATTTCAATCCCTGTTAAGCATCTTGAAAACTGTGAAATTGCTCTGGCAATTATCTTATGATTTTTTTTATAAAACCAATGAGCAATCCTGTGCATAATAACTGCGTGAATTCCAGAATATGTGAGAATAATCTCCAATGTGCTATGAGCGGCAGGGTCACGCTCTTTTATTGACTTTATATCCTGTTTAATGTTATCAATGAATGACATTTCTATCCCTCTTTCAATAAGTTTTTCTGTCTAAAAAACAAAACCTCCCAAAGCCTTAAAAAGGCTTCAGGAGGCAGTATTTCACTACGGTTCCACTCCGACTTTCCGAACTGCATGTTCGGCTCATTACCTTTAACGCAGGTTAGACGAGGCAAAATACTAATCCTTTTAGGACTTTCCTAATGCCCTGCTGGCAGCCGCACTTCTCATTTTCCGTCTTAAAGCCTCTCACCAATCAGCTTCTCTCTGAAAAGACTAAAAAAATGTTACTCTTGCTGTTACGCATTTAATATTTTTATTTTATTGTATCACTTATTATATGCATTTTCAACCTTAAAGTTGACAAAATTATTTGCTCGAATCAATATATTTCCAATATCCTTTAAGATAAAGTCCGCCTGAAATCATAGTAAGAATTACAGATATCCATATTAACGCTTCGTTTATAAGGAATATTGGAGTATCCCAGTTAAGGTTTGGACTTCCCTTTGCGTCAGGGAAAATAATCTGCAAAAGCATAATTGCCACAAGTGCAATCATGGTAAACGCAGTTTTAAGCTTACCCCAGATGCCTGCTGCAACAACAACGCCCTCGTTTGCAACAACAAGTCTTAATCCTGTAACCATAAATTCCCGTCCGAGAATAAGCACAACTGCAATCGGATCAATCCATCTTTCAAAGGCAAAGCATATAAGTGCAGTCATGACCAACAGCTTATCTGCAAGAGGATCGAGAAATTTTCCAAACGTAGTCACAAGATTATTTTTTCTTGCAATCTTTCCATCAAACCAGTCAGTAACAGAAGCTACTGCAAATATTATCAATGCCCAAACTATATGGTAAGGAATTTGAAAACACAATAATGTAACGAGAAAAAACGGAATCAGGGCAACTCTTAAAACAGTAAGTTTATTTGGTAAATTCATAGTCAAATCTCCTTAATCCACTCTTGTTCCTATTAAATCGTAGTCAAGCGTATCATCTATATGAACCATGACATAATCGCCCTCGGTCGGACGTTTTTCACTGGTGAAAAATATTTTTCCGTCAATTTCAGGGGCGTCCATTGTGCTTCTGCCGTAATAGCACTCGGCATATCTGTCAAAGCCCTCAGCAACGACTTCGATATCCTTTCCAAGCAGTTTTTCATTAAACCTGTCTGAAATAAACATCTGCTCCTGCATGATAATATCAGCTCTATGCTCTTTCACATCTTCATCAAGCTGACCATCAAGCTTTGCCGCAGGTGTTCCCTCTTCTGCTGAATATGCAAAACAGCCCAATCGTTCAAACCTGACTTCTTTAACAAAGTCAACCAGTTCTTCAAACTGTTCTTCCGTTTCTCCCGGGAAACCAGCGATTAAAGTAGTTCTTATAATTATATCGGGAATTTCCCTGCGTATTTTTGCAATTAAATCCACAAGCGTTTTTCTGTCACCGTGGCGGTTCATTCTTTTAAGAACCTGTTCGCTGCAATGCTGCAAAGGTATATCCAGATACTTCACAAGCTTTTCTTCATCTCTGATAGTTTCAATAAGCTCATCAGTAATTCTTTCAGGATAAGCATAAAGGGTTCTTATCCATTTAAGTCCGTCTATTTTACAAAGCTCATGCAATAGCTCAGGAAGCATAGACTTGCCATACAAGTCCTCGCCGTATCTTGTAGTATCCTGTGCAATTACGACAATTTCGGTAACGCCATTTTCTGCAAGCCATTTCGCTTCGGTTAATATATCCTCTATTTTACGGCTTCTGAATTTTCCTCTTATAGACGGAATAGCGCAATATGTACAGCAGTTGTCGCAGCCCTCGGCGATTTTAAGGTATGCATAAAAAGGCTGTGTTGAAATTATTCTTCCTCCTTCAAGAGGCAGCTTGTGCTTTTCATCGAAATCACGAACGCTCTTTCCGTCGCAAAGCACATCTCTTATAATGTCACACAATTTTTCATTAGAGCCAATTCCGATAACGGCGTCAAGCTCAGGAATTTCTTTAAGAACCTCGTCCTTATAACGCTCTGCAAGACAGCCGGTACAGATAACCGCTTTAATTCTGCCCTCTTTTTTCAACGTACAGAACTCAAGAATCGTATCAATTGCTTCCTGCTTTGCAGATTCAATAAACCCACAGGTATTAACGACAACCACATCTGACAGACCTGCATCAGCCACAATTTCAAAGCCTTGTTTTTTCAAATCAAATAGCATATGCTCTGCATCAACCTGATTTTTCGGACAGCCTAACGATACCATTCCCACTCTTGTAGACATTTATAAATAACTCCAATCAAAACAACTAAAATATAGATTTATTATCTCATGTTTACAATGAATTGTCAAGTGTTTTGATTAAATATTGTTATAGGATAACAAAAAAGACTGCCCCAAAATCTTTGAAGCAGCCATTATTCATCAATATTCCTCTTCGCTCAGGTAATCCTCCAAAGCAGCATTTATATCCTTATAGCTATAGCCGTTGCGGATAAGGGCATTTTTAACTTTTTTAATGCCATCCTCGTCCTCAAGACGTCTTGCATATTTACTTTCAATCAGGTCTTTTAACCGTTCCTGAGTTGTATCCTCATATTCCGCAAGAATCTCTGCAGCCAGCTCTTTGGAAATACCTTTCTGACGCATTTCCTGCACAGCTTTATAATATCCGCACCGTTTTACTTCCATAAGCCTTTGGGCAAGGTTTTCAGCATATCGTCTATCGTCAACAATACCCACCTCAACCAAAGAATCTATGACATCATAGCAAATATCCTCGTCATAATTCTTCTCCAGCTTTTTGAAAAGCTCAATATAGGAATGGTCACGATAGTCCATGAGATAAAGTGCACGTTCCCTTGCACGGCGGAACTCATTTGCATAGACAACTTGATTCCAAGCTGATTCGGAAACACTCATTCCGCCTTTTATATTATATTGGGCAATGATTTCCGAATTTATAAATGCAGGCTCGCCATCATCAAAATTCACCTGATATGTACTACCCTTAAATTTCTCTACTGAAATAATATTAAGCATTTATTAATCACCGAGGCTATTGATATCAACAGGAGCGAATTCCTCAAAATCATCGTCAGCTGACACTGTTACGTCAGGCATAACAGCTTCACTTTCCTTAACCTCCGGCTTATTTCCGACAGACTTCGCAGCTTTTTCCTCAAGCTTAGCATCCTTTTTATTCTTCTTTGAGGTCATAACAATATCTTTTTCTTTATCCTTAATAAGCTGCTCAATTTCAGCCATGATCTCAGGATTATTTTTAAGGAATTCTTTAGAATTGTCACGACCCTGACCAAGCTTCATTTCGTTATAGCTATACCATGCTCCGCCCTTTTTGACGATATTAAGCTCAGCTGCAAGGTCGAGCACCTCGCCTGTTCTTGAGATACCCTGACCGTACATAATATCAAATTCACACTCTTTAAACGGAGGTGCAACCTTATTCTTTACGACCTTACATTTTGTTCTGTTACCGATAACCTCAGAACCGTTCTTAATCTGTTCGCCTCTTCTTACCTCAATTCTAACTGTACTGTAGAATTTCAAAGCACGTCCGCCCGGAGTTGTTTCAGGATTTCCATAGATAACGCCGATTTTCTCACGAACCTGGTTGATAAATATTGCAGCACAATTTGATTTTGAAATAACCGATGTCAGCTTTCTCATAGCCTGTGACATAAGTCTTGCAAGCTGTCCAACATGTGTATCGCCCATTACGCCATCAATTTCAGCCTTTGTTACCATAGCGGCAACAGAGTCAATTACGATACAGTCGATAGCTCCTGATCTTGCCAAAGCCTCGGCGATCTCCAAAGCCTGTTCGCCGCTGTCCGGCTGTGACACCAGAAGGCTTTCAATATCAACACCTAATTTTTCAGCATACACAGGGTCGAGGGCATGCTCAACGTCGATAAATGCAACCTCGCCGCCCATTTTCTGTGTTTCTGCGATACAATGCAGGGCAACGGTGGTTTTACCTGATGACTCAGGGCCATAAATTTCAATAATACGTCCTCTTGGAATTCCGCCTATTCCCAATGCCAGATCCAAAGTCATTGAGCCAGTTGGGATAGATGCAACATCCATAGTTTTGGACTGACCAAGACGCATGATAGCTCCTGCTCCGAACTGTTTTTCAATAACGCCTATTGCGGTTTCAAGCGCCTTTTTCTTCTCGTCCTTATCCACGATTCTTACAACGGTTTTAGTTTCTTTTTTCTTTTTGTCGATAGCCATAATGCTTATCCTCCTAATTCAAAAATACCATGATTTTATCTATACACATATAAT
Source organism: uncultured Ruminococcus sp. (assembly GCA_947177715.1). Lineage (GTDB taxonomy): Bacteria > Bacillota > Clostridia > Oscillospirales > Ruminococcaceae > FB2012. Next base: position 6,882 of record CAMWVM010000004.1, on the reverse strand, counting down.
AACACATCTTCTGTCCAAAAGTCTGTACCGTTAAACGCTCATTACGTCTGTACACAGTTTTGTCTTTTCCAATTTCTGTCCAAACACACAGCGATTAACGCCAATCAAGTCTGGTCTTGTTCTGACATTTTTAAAGCCATGCTGAATAAGAATCCGCATAACCTCGTCCTCCTGATTTATGCCTATTTCAAACAAAAGCATTCCGCCGTCTTTTATTTTATCTTTATAGATTCGTGTAATATCACGGTAATAGTCAAGTCCGTCCTCTCCGCCGAACAAAGCACTTTCCGGTTCAAATGTTACCTCACGCTGTAGTTTTTTCATTTCGTCTGCCGTAATATATGGAGGGTTACAGACAATTAAATCAGATATTGGCACGGTGCTGAGGACATTGCTGTCAAAAATATCTCCGTTGATAATCTCCGCTTTTGATTGATTAATCTGAACGTTTTGTTTAAGATATTTTAAGGCTTTGTCAGACTTTTCAACGCAGACGACCTTCTCACAGCTAAGGTTTTTCTCAAGTGAAATGCCTATACAGCCGCTTCCCGAACACAAGTCGGTAACAATCAAGTTTTCTTCTTTGCCAAGCTTTTTAACTGCGATATCCACCAGTGTTTCGGTATCCTGTCGTGGAATTAAAACACCCTCGCCCACTTTAAAGGGCAGACCGTAAAATTCCCACTCTCCGAGTATATACTGCAAAGGCTCTCCGTTCAGACGTCTTTCACATAGCTTTTCAAAGATTTTCTTCACTTCAATATTCACGCCGGATTTCAGCTTTTCTAAATATACCGGCTTACGGCAATCTATGCCCAACGCTTTACCCAACATTTCATTTATTTCAAACTCTGCACTCTCTATGTTTGAGTCTTCAAGTTTTTCAAGCCATAAATTTTTCAGTTCTTTATATGTACAACTTACCAACGGTCATCTTCCTCATTTTCAGGAATTACTGCTTTAAGGGCAGAAATTGCACATTCTATCTCTTCGCTGTCCGGTTCTCTTGTTGTAATACGCTGAATAGCAAGTCCTGGAGCGGAAATAATTCTTGTTACGACATTATCATATTTTCCTGCAAGTCTTATAAGCTCATAGGCAATTCCCATAACCAAAGGCAAGACCACAATTTTACACAGCATTCTTACAAAAACGCTGCTCCACGGTAAATGAAGCACAGTGTTCACAAAGATGCTGATAAAAAGTACAAGAAAGATAAAGCTTGTTCCGCATCTTGGATGAAAACGGGAATGCTTCTTTACATTCTCCACAGTCAGCTCCTCACCATGCTCATAGCAGGTTATAGTTTTATGTTCTGCGCCATGATATTCATAAGTTCTTCTTATATCCTTCATCAATGCTGTCAGGGCTGTATATGCAATAAAAATAGCGATTTTCAGCAATCCCTCAATAACATTTTTTGCAAATCCGTTAAGAGGAATAAAATGATTTATGCCCTTTGATATCCATGACGGAACCATCATAAACAGGACAACTGCAAGTGCAATTCCAATAACCATGGAAATTCCAGAAACAACAGGCATAATTTTATCGCCAAGCTTATCATCCAGCCATTTTTCGAATTTTGTCATGTCCTCATCATCGTCGTCTGTGATTTGCTTTTCAGCCGACCTTGAGATACACTTATATCCGTCAATCATAGAAATGAAAAAGTTAAACACACCTCTTATAAAAGGCACTTTACGATACCATGGTACATTTTTTCCGCCTTTTATCGGCCAAATTTCCATATCGATCTCACCGTTAGGAAGTCTGCATGCCATTGACGCTTTATCGATACCTCTCATCATAACACCTTCGATAACTGCTTGACCGCCTATTTTAGATTTAAACTGTTCGCAGCTTTCGCCGCAATTTTTACTGCTCATCAATATTATTCCTTTCATCAAGCGAATCGGAGGAAATCAGCTCAACATTTACAGTTTCGTGATTGTCCGGTTCTTTCTTCTGTTCTATGCAAGGCAAAGTAATCAAAACTGTTGTACCTACGCCCTCTTCACTGTTCACAACGAGAGTTCCGTTATGTCGTGAAATAATCTCATCGGCAACGGCAAGTCCGATTCCAGAACCTCGTCTTGTTTGATTTGCCTTGAAAAACTTTGTTTTAACCTTTGGCAAATCTTCTTTAGAAATACCAATTCCCGTATCTGAAACAGAAATACAAATCTCGTTATTCTGCTCATAGGCTTCCACAGAAACGGTGTCGCCTTTATCAGAATATTTAATTGCATTATCTACAATATTAATAAAAACCTGTCTAAGTCTATTTTTATCGCCGTTTACAAACGGAAGCATTACGGGTTCGTAGTAATTAAGAGTAATACCCAATGCTCTTGCACGTTCCTGATAAATCAGTACGGTTTCAGTCAATTCTGCCAATATATCAATGGTATCCATAGTGAGGGTCAGGCGGTTATCCTGTATTCTTGAGAAATCAAGAAGCTCCTCAACCATTTGGGAAAGTCTTTCAGTTTCAGAAGTAATAACTCTCATACCCTTAATAAAGGTTTCTCTGTCGTCGATAGTTGTAAGAGTTTCGCTCCACCCTTTTATTGCAGTAAGCGGTGTTCTCAGCTCATGAGAAATTGAGGATATAAACTCATTCTTCATTGACTCGGTATTTGAAAGTTCCTCCGCCATATAGTTAATCGAATCACAGAGCTCGCCAAGCTCGTCGTCGCTTGTTTTTTCTATACGCTCGGTAAAGTCACCCTTAGCAAATTTCCTTGTAATCTGTCCGATTCGGATAACAGGATAGACGATAGATCTTATAAAAAATCTGCCTGAAAAAAATATTATTAAAATTATACAAATTACGACCGCAGTAATTATAATTGTCATAATCATAATCTGCTTATCAATATTTTTCATTGACGTTACCATTCTGAGGGCGTCATACTCACTGCCCTTCAAGGATATTACTGATGTAACTGCGATAACCTTTTCCCCGGTTGACAGGTCGAAAATCTGAGAAGCAGTACCATTGCTTGCTTTTTTAGCCTCATCATAATCCGAAAGGTCAGACTCTCTATCGGGAGAGAATCCGGAAGAAGTAATATCAATTCTTCCATTAGTCTTTATTGCCATAAGCTCGATTTTATCCTTTTCGGCATAGCCTTCAACCAATGCACGGATTTCCGTATTATGATTGGCTTCGCCGTCGTCGGAGGTTCTCATAACCGAGCTTGTAATAACGTTCATTTTTGATGTAACATACTGTTTTGCCGAGCTGTAATAATAATTTCTTATGACAGCGATAAGCAAAACTTCTATAATAATCAGCACCACAGAAACGACGCTTAAGCTATTCCAGAGCCAATGCTTGGTAATGCTATGCTTACCGAATTTATTGTATTTGCTCACCTGCAAACCCCTTTGCAATTATTTATTTTGTCCGTTCTTCTGTCCTGAAGTCCACTTATATCCAAATCCCCATATAGTCAACAGATACTTAGGATTTGATGGCTCATCCTCAATTTTCATTCTAATTCGTCTTATATTAACGTCCACAATTTTATCATCGCCATAATATCCGTCGCCCCAGATATGATTAAGGATTGTATTTCTATCAAGCGCTGTATTCTGATTTTTCAGAAAATACTCCATAATCTGATACTCCACCTGAGTAAGCTCAAGGGGCATATCATTTTTATAAACGATTCTACTTTTCAAATTAAGGGTAAAAGGTCCTGATGTAATTGACGTAACCTCTTCCGGTTTTGAATAGGACATATCCACACGTCTGCAAACTGCATCAACTCTTGCTATCAGCTCTGAAATTGAAAACGGTTTTGTAATATAGTCGTCTGCGCCGATCATCAATGATGATATTTTATCCATTTCCTGTGATTTTGCAGAAAGCATGATAATACCCAACGCAGGAGATTGTGCTCTAAGCTTTTTGCAAACTTCCATTCCGTTTATACCAGGCATCATTATATCAAGCAGTGCCACGTCGAAAGCTCCGTCAGCTTCATCATATGCTTTAAGGGCGTCCTCTCCGCAATTTACGTCCACCACTTCATAGCCGCTTCTTTTAAGGTTAATGACAACAAATTCTCTAATTGAATCTTCGTCCTCACAAACCAAAACTTTTCTCATCATTATATTTCCCTCCGCAATTAATTTGTGTATTATTCCACAATATAAAAACTGTTTTTAATTTCGTCGATTGTCAAAATCAGTGGTTCATCGCTGCTGGCTGAAAGCTTCACCATATAATCAAGCTGCCCCTTTAAACTTATAAGCTGATATCCGTTGTAGTCATACTCCGACATATCAGAGCTGCTGATAACTGCAATTCGCATAAGCTCAGGCATTTCTTTATTGATATCGCCCTCATATTTATAGAACACTATTTCTCCGCTTTTAGCGTCTTTTTTTACGGTAACCTGGTCATTCCAGCGTTTAGGATAAATCATAACATAGCCGTCAGATATATTATAATATCCTGAAAATTTCACATTAAAATTTTCAGTTTCATCATACACATACCATTGTGTCATATACTCCAGATCCTGCTCAACGGCATTTTCATAGCCGAGCATAGCCTGGACTGAGGGGATTTCAATTTCGCCGTCTTCATCCACGTCCACTGAATAATAGCCAGATGGTCGAGGCATGAGGTCATATCCAATTTCTTCAGTTGGATTTTGAAGTTTTCCGTTCTTATAGAGCACAATTTCAGTTTGAATCTCGTTGTTATTTGTAAGACAATCTATATAAACTGCTTTCGTATTATCCTTTAGGCGTCCAACTTTTGAATTTACATATGAGGTAACATTTTCGCACATATTTACGCTTTCTTTTTTTACAAGCTTATCATTTTCCATTTTCAAAAGCGACGCTTCATATCTTTCAGTTTTATCTTTTTTATTAATTTTCTTTTGGACAATCACAAGTTCGTTTGCGCTGTCGTTATTAATATCAACGGTTTCAAGTATTGAACAATTATCCGAACCGACATTTTTAAACTCGCCGTTTACATAGCGATAAATCTCAAGAGATTTCTCTGAACTGGCGATATTCTGATAAACGACGATAACGTTATTCTCATTGCTATTTCCCATGGGAGAAATAATAACCTTTGAAATCTCAGAACCTGCTCCTGCGATTTCTGATACAGAAAACCACTCGTCCTCCTCGTTTTTATCAAGAATATTTACCCAGAGTCCTTCTTTTTTTCCTGCTCCGTTATACTCATAAAACACCAGCGCTTCGTCGCCCGGTTCATTGTCGATATTATCAATTACATAAGCTGAGCGGTTATCTCCGTTTTGGGGATATTTCAGGGTAATATCACTTCCCACGGATTGTATAAGAGCCTCATGAATTTCACTTTGCTGTTTTGTTAGCTTAGGAGCACTGATTAATCCCTCGACTCCGAAATTAACTGCAGAACAGCCTGTCATAGTTACTGCTAAGAGAACAGGTATAATTTTTCTCAGCCGAAGCATTCCACACTCCTCCTTTCGGCATACAGCATATTAACATATCAGTCCATAAAACACGTTAAAATCTTTTAAACAATTATAGAAATATTATATCATATTTTAATATTTTTTTCAACAGCTACACAAAAAAAGTTAATTAAACAAAAAGCATACCAAAGCAAAAGCTCCAGTATGCTAACTTAACCATTTATCTCTCATTAATTGGGGTATATTCCCTTTCACGGCTTACAGCCTTGTATGCAGGACGGATAATACGTTTACCTGTAACAAGCTCTTCAAATCGGTGGGCACACCAACCAGCCATTCTTGAAACAGCAAAAAGCGGTGTGAACAAATCATCGGGAATTCCCAGCATTCTATAAACCAATCCTGAATACATATCCACATTAGCGCACATTACCTTATTATCTCCCTTAACCTCGGCGAAAAGTTCGGGAGTAAGTCTTTCAACAGTTTCAAGCAGATTAAATTCAGCCTCAAATTCTGTACCCATTGCTAATTTCTTAGCATTATCTTTAAGTATAACTGCACGTGGATCGGAAAGTGTATATACTGCATGACCCATACCGTAAATAAGTCCGCTTTTATCATAAGCTTCTTTTCTCAGTATTTTTCTAAGGAAATCTGCGACCTCGCCCTCATCGTTCCAATTAGACACGTTTTCTTTAATACAATCGTGCATTCCCGCAACCTTAATATTAGCGCCGCCGTGTCTTGGGCCTTTAAGCGACCCTATTGCTGCGGTATATGCTGAATAAGGGTCAGTGCCGGAGGATGTAAGCACTCTGCAAGAGAAAGTAGAGTTATTTCCGCCGCCATGCTCGGCATGAAGCATAAGCATAAGGTCAAGGAGCTTTGCTTCTTCATCGGTAAATTGTCTATCATTTCTTAATGCTGACAAAATCATTTCAGCAGTGGAATGCTCAGGAATAAGCGGATGCATAACCATACTTTCGCCGTCGAAAATACGCTTTTTAACCTGATAAGCTGAAACCATAATATTAGGCAGTTTAGAAATTATTGAAATAGCTGTTGCCATTTCATACTCGGGACTGCGGTTTTCTGGGTTTTCGTCATAGGAATAGAGGGCAAGTACCGAACGTCCCATTTTATTCATTATATTTCTTGATGGTGCTTTAAGAATCATATCCTCGAAAAAGTTCATAGGCAATGATCTGTTTTCAGACATTATTGATTTAAATGCTTCAAGCTCCTGAGCATTAGGGAGCTCGCCCATCAAGAGCAGATATACGGTTTCTTCATATGCAAATCTATTTTCCTCAACTGCATTTGAAACCAAATCGTTGATATTATAACCACGATAAATAAGCTGACCGGGAATTGGTGATTTCTCTCCCTCATTGACCACATAGCCGTGCACGTTACAGATATTAGTGAGTCCTGCCGT
>CAMWVM010000003.1 GCA_947177715.1 uncultured Ruminococcus sp. | reverse complement strand
AGTCCAATGGGGGACCGATGTGCTTAACAAGCTAAGAGGTATGTTCGGATTTGTTATTTATGATAAAAATAAAGATCAGGTTTTCGGTGCAAGAGATTTCTTTGGAATTAAACCAGTTTATTATGCTCAAATGGGCAATACACTAATGTGGGGTTCTGAAATCAAAAGCTTCCTTGACCATCCTCAATTTAAGAAAGAACTTAACGAATCCGCCCTTGAAAATTACTTGACATTCCAATACTCCCCCACTACAGAAACTTTCTTTAAGAACGTGTATAAGCTTCCTGCTGCTCATTACTTCATTTATAAAGACGGCAAAATGGACGTTCAAAGGTATTGGGAGGTTAAGTTTAGTCCAGATAACGAACCTGAGCTTGAAGAATGGGTATCAAGAATTACTGATACTTTTAAAAACTCTGTAGCTGCTCACAAAATCGCCGATGTTGAAGTAGGTTCATTCCTTTCCAGCGGTGTTGACTCAAGCTATGTAGCTGCTGTTGCCGACGTTGACAAAACATTTACTGTTGGCTTCGGCGAAGACGAAAAGTATAACGAAATCGGATATGCAAAGGAATTTTCTAAATACATAAACAAAGAAAACACATCAAAAGTCATTACTCCCGAGGAATATTGGGATAACTTTGCAAAAATACAGTATCATATGGACGAACCTCTTGCCGATCCTGCGGCTGTTGCATTGTTCTTTGTATGCCAGCTTGCTTCCCAGAAAGTAAAGGTCGTACTTAGCGGCGAGGGTGCTGATGAGATATTCGGCGGATACAATATATATCATAATCCTGCCGATATGGCGTCATACAATAAAATTCCAAGACCTATCAGAAAAGCTGTAGGCGCTGTTGCCGAACATCTGCCGCATAAGCACGGCGTCAACTTCCTCATAAGAGGTTCAAAGGATTTGCAGGAGCGATTTATCGGAAACGCATATATGTTCACGGAAAAGGAACGCAAGGAGCTGCTTAAAATTAAAACTGACGCTCCAAATCCAATGTCTATTACAAAGCCTTTCTATGATAAGTGTAAGGATAATGACGAAGTTACACAAATGCAGTATCTTGATTTGCACCTTTGGATGACCGGGGATATTCTGCTTAAAGCCGATAAAATGAGCATGGCGCATTCTTTGGAGCTTCGTGTGCCTTTCCTCGATAAAGAGGTTATGGCTCTGGCTGAACAAATCCCTACAAAACACCGTGTAACTAAGGAAAATACAAAATACGCCATGAGAATTGCAGCTTTAAAGGCTTGCCCTCCACAGACCGCAAACAAGAAAAAGCTTGGCTTCCCTGTACCAATCAGAGTATGGCTCAAGGAAGATAAATATTATAATTATGTTAAGGAAAAATTCACCTCACCTGAGGCTGAAAAGTTCTTTAATACAGATAAGCTGGTTAATCTTCTTGACGAACACCGTGCAGGTAATTACGATTACTCCAGAAAAATCTGGACTGTATTCACTTTCCTTGTATGGTATGACGTCTATTTCGTAGAGAATACAAAAATATAAATATTCAATTTAAAGGAAAACGTAATAATTCAGAAATTTAAAACAGCATAGCTACCTGAACCGACACGCATTTGTAATTATGCCGTTTCTAATATTTTGTATTTTATTTGTAAGAGGTATCTTTATCATAGGCTGGAATGAATTTATTTTTTCAGATTTTATTCCGTATAGTAGTTTTTTATCAAGTCGTAATTAACCTAAATAAGAAATTGAGGAATGGAAACATTAATGAAAAATATTCTAATTCATGGACTGGGGCAAAACAATGAAAGCTGGAACAAAACGAAAAAATATTTGTCTGAAAATAAAATTGATGTTGAATGTCCTAATCTGTTTGAAATTGATACTCAAAATGAAATGTCCTATGTAAATCTATATAAATCTTTTTCAAATTACTGCAACAAACAAAAAGAAAAGCTTAATTTGTGCGGACTTTCATTAGGTGGAATATTGGCGCTTGAATATGCAAAAGAATACCCTGATAAAGTAAATTCTATTGTTTTAGTCGGAACACCTTATAAAATACCAAAAATATTATTTAAGGCACAAAACATAATTTTTAAATTTATGCCTAAGAAATCCTTTCAAAAAATAGGAATATCAAAAAAGAAATTTTGCTGCTTGGTAAACTCAATGTGTAATATAGAAATTTCTAAAAATTTAGATACTATACTATGCAAAAGTTTAATTCTATGTGGAATTAAAGATAATATCAATATGGATAGCGCAAAACTTTTAAATGCTAATATCAAAGGTAGTAAATTATTATTAATTGATGATTCATCACATGAAGTAAACATAGATAATCCAAAAGAATTAGCTAATATAATATGCGATTTCTGGAAATAAAAACTGTTTTTAAACTAATTCACATTAGTAATCAATAAAGGACTGAGCAAAACTCAGTCCTTTTCTTATTTATATCCTGTTTTTCAGAAACTCCATTACCTCAAACAGATTTTCAAATTTTCCACAGGTCATAGCTAAAATTTCATCTGTCGGTTCAATCAAATCAGGTACCATTAAAGGCATCATACCCGCACCAAATGCCGAGCGTATACCGTTTTGAGAATCTTCAATGGCAATGGCATTTTCGGGGTTTACACCAAGTCTTTCGCAAGCCTTTAAGTAAATCTCCGGGTTTGGCTTGCTGTGTGAGATCATGTCACCACCCATTATAACAGAAAAATATTTTTTCAAGCCTGCCCTCTCTAAGTGAGAAATAATTTTGTCATATTTCGTAGACGACGCTAAACCAACAGTGAATCCAATGCTCTTCAAATATTCCAAAATTTCAACCGCTCCATTTTTTATGGGCATTCCCGATTTTTCTACCAACCCTTTTACCACAGAATCAATTTCAATGTGATATTTGTCAATAGGAAAATCTTCGCCGTATTCTGATTTCATTAATGCAACAGAATCCACTACGCTCAATCCAATACAGCGCCTTGCAGATTGTTCCACATTTTTTATTTTGTATCTTGTGCCTACCTGCCTCCACGCTTCGAGATACATTCTTTCTGTGTCAAAAATTACACCGTCCATGTCAAAAACTACAGCTTTAATCTCATTCAGCTTCATAAAATCTACCTCACAGCCTTATTTGAAATACATATATAGATTACACTTAATCATGCCGTTGTAAAGCTTGCGTTTTTTGTCAGCTTTCCTGCCGAAAAACTGCTCAAAGTCCTCATGAGGTGCAATTATATAGCATGGATTTTCACGGGACGGATTTAACCTCTGTCCTAACTTTTTATAAAGCTCCTCTGCCTCTTTAATTTGCAAAAGCCTTTCACCATAAGGTGGATTACAGATAGTAACAGAACTTTCTATTAGTTTAAACTTGGCAATATCCTGCTGCTTAACAATCAATTTAGAGCCTACCCCTGCCTTTTTTGCGTTATCTCTCGTCAGCTCTACAGCATTGTCATCTATATCAAAACCGAACCCTGCAAATGTCCCATTTCGGTCTATCGACTCCATTGCATTTGCCCGCTCTTCCTGCCATACCTTTTCAGGGATAACCTCCCACTTTTGTGCAGCAAAGTTTCTCCTCAACCCCGGAGCAACATTCAGTGCCTTAAAAGCAGCCTCTATCAAAAACGTTCCCGAACCGCACATCGGATCGCAAACCGTTGTATCCGAACGTATCCTTGCCAAATCCACTATACCAGCAGCCAAGGTTTCTTTTATGGGAGCCTCGTTGGAATTTCTGCGATATCCACGCTTGTGAAGACCCTGTCCCGAAGTATCAAGATAAATAGTGCAAATATCTTTATGAATTGCAAATTGAATCTGATGAACTGCACCACTCTCATCAAACCAGTTCAAACCATACTTATTTTTCAGTCTTTCAACGCAAGCCTTTTTTATAATCTTCTGGCAGTCAGGAACACTGTGAAGCTGTGAATTCAGTGAGTAACCCTTTACCGGGAATGCATCGTTTTTTCCTATGTAATTTTCCAATGGCAACGCCTTTACCCCTTGAAATAGTTCTTCAAAAGTCTTTGCCTGAAAACTTCCCAGTTCAATAAGCACCCTCTCAGCAGTCGACAACCATAAATTAGCTTTTGCCAGAGTATTAAAATCACCATCAAAGCTGATTTTACCATCGGTAACAGTTATATTTTCTCCTCCGATTTTCTTTATTTCAAAATTTAAAACGCTTTCCAAACCAAAATGACAAGGGCAGCAAAGTCTGATTTTTTCCATCAAAATTCTCCTCTAAAAAACTCCGCCATCTGAAATGACGGAGTTTAATTTTCAATAAGGGCATCGCCCCATTATTCAACGTTTGACTGGGAACGATAAGTCCCCTTAGGATTCAGTAGTGGATTTATTACACTGCTGAATCTTAAATTCTCCCGCCGCCACAGCTATCCGAAAGGATAGGTTGGAGGCTGGGGGCATCTTGCCTAAGTTATATTTTTATCACCAATGACTGCCGTCACAAACAGCAGGAATATTAGTTTGCTTGTAATATCCGGTATCCTTACTGTAACAATTATCCCCTGCAATCAACCCGGTCTTAGTGCAGTATTCCAGTTCCTTAACCGTGTCAGGCATAATAAATTCATGATTCTTTTCAGTTTCAGCAATATCCCCGAAAATATTCTTCCATATTGCCGCTATATTTTGATAGCTGTTAGTAGGAATTTTTTTCTGTTTATCATAACCTATCCATACTCCGCTGACATAATCAGGAGTACATCCAACAAAGTTAAGATCCTTCCAGTCGGTTGTTGTACCAGTCTTAGCCGCAACCTCTGTTTTATTAAGATTAGCCTGACGACCTGTACCGTCGCTGGAGGTTACTACCGTCTGCATCATCTTATTCATAACAAAAGCGGTAGATTCACTTATAACCTGCTTATATCCGTCGGAATGCTCATAAATAATATCGCCGTCAGCATTAGTCATGCTGGAAATATAGGTTGTTTCATATTTTTTGCCGCCATTACCGAAAATAGCATATGACGCAACAAGCTCTTCAAGAATAGTACCATTTGTCATACCACCAACCGTTACAGGCGAGTAATCAATATCACTGTCTGTCAGCGTAGATATATCCAGTTTTTCCTTAAGGAAATTATATGAATATGCAGGAGTCATTTTCTGAATAAGCTGTGCCGGCATGGTGTTCAATGAACGCTGAAGCATCTGGAATGTGAACAAATCCTTATTTGACCAGTTTTCACTATCTCCTGTTTCAGAATAGTTTACCGGCCATTTTGTGTTTTTACCGTCAACTTTAATTGTAATCGGTGAGTCCTTATACATTGAAGACCATGTGATAATATCCTGTTCCAATGCAGGAGCATAAGAAGCAATCGGTTTTATGCACGAACCTGGTGAACGTGTCGCCATAGTAGCATTATTCCAGCTTCTTGAATCCTCTTTTTTCTCCCTGCTTCCCACAACAGCCTTAACATTCCCCTTGTAATCCATAGCCACAAAGCCTGATGTTAGCTCATCCTCACCCAGACTGTAGCTCTGAAAATTGCTGTTCTTTTGCATTTCAACTTCAATCTTGTGCTGCATGTCAATATCAACAGTTGTTATAATCGTATACCCGCCGTTGTATAGCCTGCTTGACGCTTCCTCTGCGGAAATACCGTAATTTTCTGTAAGAATACTTACCGCCTGATTAATAGCTGCGTCAACAAAGTATGAAGTCGGTCCCTGATCCTCCAACTCCGAAGCATACTGCGTATCGCTTGAATAATCAGGATCAGCAGTTACCTTAAGCTTTTCATTCAGTGCCTCATTATATTCCTCATCAGAAATTGCACCATTCTCCAGCATTTTGTCAAGACAGTATTTTTGTCTTACCCTGTTGTTCTCAAGGTTAGTATTTGGATTATATGTGGTTGGAGCAGTTGTCATACCAGCAAGTGAAGCAGCCTCTGCCAAACTCAGTTCAGATACATCCTTGCCGAAATAATAGTTAGCTGCCGCCTGAACTCCGATAATATCCTGCTGTCCGTCACCTAATGGGATAATATTCAGATAGCACTGAAGTATTTCTTCTTTGGTGTAAGTCTTTTCTACATTAATAGCTCTGAAAATTTCTCGAATCTTACGTTCAACACCTGCTGCACTATCTCTTGCTGCGTCGCCCGTAACATTCTTGATTGTTTGCTGAGTAATAGTCGAACCACCCTGAGTGTTTCCCAGCAAAGTGTAAACAATACTTCCAAAAGTACGCTTAAAGTCAACACCGTCATGATCCTTAAATCTCTCATCTTCAGTGTACATATAAGCGTCGCAAACATGCTGAGGAATATTTTCAATATCAACCCAAGCTACCTTTTTGTTAGGATTTTTAAGAGCATAATAAAGCTCATATTGGTTGGAATTCTCATCGTTTTCATCATAGTCCGGATTTTCATAAAGAATTCTTGAAATATTACTTGAAACAACACCGTTATCAAGACTGATAGTTGTTGTCGTATCAGCAAAATTAAGAATATAAATTGTCAATGCTGTTGCAAAGATTGAAACAGTGATAATAAGAATCAAAAACATTGACAGCACAACTGTTCCAAAAATCTTTAGAGCCTTTAAAGCCGGACTTTTTGTTTTTTTCTTATTAGGGGTGTTCCTTTTTTTGATATTCTCCATGTTATAACACCTTTCATAGCAACTCTTTGCCTGCTGTTCTTATGATTAATTCCTTGACCAGACTTAAAATCAAAGTCAGGCTTTTTTATTTATTATTCCGCTTCTTTGTTAAAAATTACACTGTTACAAGCATCGTTTTAACAAAAACGGGGACGATTGCTCGTCCCCAGTATAATTTGAACTTACTCTGCTTCAGTTTCAGCTACTGCTTCAGCCTCAGTTTCAGTATCTCCGATTTCTTCAGCCTCTTCAGTTTCCTCTTCAGGAAGCAATGCTCTCATAGACAAGCTGATTCTCTTTTTATCCAAGTCGATTTCAGTGATTTTAACGTCAACCTCCTGACCAACAGCCAGAATATCAGCAACATTATTTACTCTCTGATTAGCAATCTGAGAAATATGAATCAAACCATCGATTCCGTCAATAATCTGAGCGAATGCTCCGAATGAAGTAATTGACACGATTGTAGCCTTGCAAGTCATGCCTTCTTCATAGTTAGCCTTGAATATTTCCCAAGGATTTTCAGAATCTTTCTTGTATGTCAATGAAACCTTCTTTGTTTCATCATCAATATCCTTAATTGTTACTTCGATCTTGTCGCCAACAGAAACAACGTCTGAAGGATGCTTTATTCTCTTCCATGAAAGATCAGATCTTCTGATAAGACCGTCAACTCCGCCCAAATCAACAAATACGCCGTAATCTGTAATTGATTTAACTTCACCTGTTACAACATCGCCAGCATGTACATTCTCAAAGAATTTAGCTCTTGCAGCTTCTCTTTCTTCACGTGCAACAATACGAATTGAACCAACTGCTCTCTGCTTTCCTTCATTTACTTCAAGAATTTTAAAGCTTACTGATGTTTTAAGAAGCTCGTTAAGGTCATAGTCACGTCTTGGAGTAGCCTGTGATGCAGGAATAAATACCTTTACACCATTTGAAGCCACAAGAACTCCGCCTTTAACAACATTTGTAACTGTACCTGTGAGAATTGCATTTTCTTCCTTAGCAGCAACAATCTTTTCAAAACCAAGTGCAGCGTCAACTTTCTTCTTGGAAAGTGTAACAATACCTTCCTGGTCGTTTGTCTTAAGAACGATAAGATCAACCTTTTCACCAATCTTAACAATATCCTCCGGCTTAAGTGTAGGATCGTCTGTAAGCTCGCTGGAAGGAATATATCCTGTATGCTTTGTTCCGATATCTACAATAACTTCACCGTTATTAATAGCGGTAACGATACCTTCAACCTTCATTCCCGTATGTATTTTTTTAAGAGTTTTCTCAAGTTCCTCCTCGAAATTAAACTCCTCTTCAACAGTATTAATCATTTCACTCATGGTTTGTTGTACCTCCTTGATTATATAAGCCGGTGTCGATGCACCAGCAGAAATCCCGATAAATTTTGCAAGGGATAAGTCGATATTGCCCAAATCAGACGCTTCCTCAATAAGATAGCAAGGACAATATTCATCACAGACAGCTTTAAGCTTATGGGTATTAGAACTGTGTTTTCCGCCCACAATTATCATTGCGTCAGCTTTCATGGCAAGTTCCCTCACCTCCCGCTGTCTTTCGGAGGTAGCATTGCATATTGTATCAAAAATCAATGCCTCGGGCAACAACCTGCCTGCTGTTTCACAGCACTGTTTCCACATTCTATTATTATACGTCGTTTGCGCTAAAATTGCAACCTTTTTAGTGAAAAAGTCATGTTTTTTCACTAAATTTTCAAATTCCTCACAACTGTCAAACACATAAGAGTCACCTACACAGTGTCCGCATATTCCCTGAACTTCAGGATGCTCAGCGTCACCGGCAATTAAGATTATATAGCCTTGTGAAGACTTCTCATGAGCGATTTTATGAATTCTTTCCACAAACGGACAAGTAGCGTCTACAACCTCAGCGCCGATTTCATTCAGCCTGTCGTAAACAGCCTGTCCCACACCGTGAGAACGTATAATAACCGTATGTTCTTTCCTTACCTCTGAAAGCTCCACAGCCTTACAGCCACGAGCCTCAAGGTCTTCAACAACATTTCTGTTATGAATAATCGGACCTAACGTTACAACATTATTTCGGTTATCTAATTTATTATACACTATTTTTACTGCTCTGTCTACACCAAAACAAAATCCGGCAGTCTTCGCAGTACAAATTTTACAATTTGTTAACATATCAATATACCAATTTCGTGATTTCGTCCATTATCTTAGTTTTCAAAGTTTTCAGTTCACGAGGGTTTGCAGAAGTAATATTCAACTCCTCAGCACTGATTGGCTTACCAAATCGAACAACAATTTTCTTTCTGAACTTAAGCTTTCCTTCAAAATTTATTCCTACAGGAATAACAGGCACCTGTGCCAAAGCCGCAATAAGTGCAACTCCGGTCTTTCCCTTTCCAACTGTGCCGTCCTTTGAACGTGTGCCTTCAGGGAAAATAACAAGATTTCGACCCGCATTCAGCTTTTCCATAGATAAATCAATAGCAGCAGTATCTCCCTTTCCTCGTGTTACAGGAAATGCTCCAAAAGCAGTTATAAGCCACTTAAAGAAAATATTTTGCTTGAAAAGTTCTTCCTTAGCCATAAAAGAACAAGGTACTCTCGTCGGCAGTGCAATAAGCACCGGATCAGTATAGCTTCGGTGATTTGAAGCAAATATGTTGCTTCCGTCCTTAGGAATATTCTCTCTTCCCTCAAAAGAAAGATTATAATATATCTTAAAAATCGCCATAACGATTATTCCGAGAATTTTATATAAAAACATTCTTATTGGCGATAGTTTTTTACCTCTTTTAACCGGCTCAGCCTTTGGAAGCTCCCTCATGGAACGCTTTTTTTCGACCTTAGACGAAGTTGCTGTCTTATCTGTAATTATCCTGTAAATTTCCTCAACAGCCTGTTCAAGATTAAGATTTGTGGAATCCACCTCAATAGCGTCTTCTGCCTTTTTCAAAGGTGCAATCTCACGATGAGTATCATTGTAATCACGCTGAATTATATCATTCAGAACATCTTCATATGTCGAATTATCTCCTTTTTCGGATAATTCTTTAAAGCGCCTGTTAGCCCTTTCTTCAGCTGTCGCAGTCAGAAAAATCTTCACATCTGCATCAGGAAGCACAACTGTTCCAATGTCACGCCCATCCATGATGATGTTATTTTCTTTTGCAATATTTTGCTGCAACGAGAATAAAAATTCTCGCACTTCAGGAATAGCCGAAACCGCAGAAGCACCCATAGATATCTCAGGTGTGCGAATTTTGTCGGAAACGTCCTCATCATTAAGCATAACATGCTGTGCACCGTCAGAATAAATAAGTTTTACGTTAATCTCATTAAGCAAAGGAACAACAGCTTCCTCATTCTTAGGATCAGCGCCCTTTGAAATAACATAATAAGCTATTGATCGGTATAAAGCACCGGTATCAACATATACATACTGAAGTCTTTTCGCAAGCATTTTAGCTATAGTAGACTTTCCTGCGCCTGACGGTCCGTCGAGAGCAACGTTTATTCCCATATTCAAACTTCCTTTCAGACAAAGTTTATTAAATATTGTTTAATTATATCACATTTTACACTTGATTTCAAGACATCAGTGTCTGATTAAACTATAATATCAGCCGTATTAATATCAATTACTGCTTTCAAATCGTTCAATCCTAACTCAACCTGCCAACCGATTTTTCCCGCACTGAAAACTATTGTGTCAAACTTTTCGGCTGTTAAATGTATCGCCGTCTTAAATTGTTTTTTCATACCAATGGGCGAACAACCTCCATGAATGTAACCTGTTGTTTTCAGCAAATCCTTTTGCTTTATCATTTCTACGGATTTTTCATTGACAGCAGCCGCAGCTTTCTTTAAATCAAGCTCCTCTGCAACAGGAATCATAAATACAAAAAAGCCGCCCGATTTACCCTTTGTAACTAAAGTTTTAAAAACCTGATCTGGATTTTCACCTAAAGCCTTAGCAACCTCAGTACCGCTTACAGCTCCGCTGTTTTCATAGCAATGCGATTTATAGTCAATTTTATTCTTGTCAAGAATCCTCATAACATTTGTTTTAAATCCCATTTTACCGCTCCAATTACATCATAGCCAGCGCCGCAGCATTAGCCGTAGCAAAAGCTATCTGAAGATTATATCCGCCTGTGTATGCGTCAACATCAAGCACTTCGCCGATAAAATAAAGTCCGCTCATAAGCTTTGACTCCATAGTTTTCGGAGAAATCTCGTTTACGTTCACACCACCTCTTGTGATAATCGCCTCATCAATGGGACGTAAGCCTTTCACAGTAAACCGCAGGTCCTTAAGAAGTGAAACAAGCCGCTCCCGTTCCTCACGAGTGATCTGATTAACCTTTTTAAAAGGCAGAATCCCGCTCATTTTCACAATGATAGGTATCATCTTTGATGGTAATAGCTTATTAAGCGAGTTAGAAAAATCCCTGTTGGGAAAATCACCAAAATCACGCAGAATGCGTTCGTCTAACTTCTCATGTGATAGTGCTGGCTTTAAATCTATAGCGATAACATATCTGCCTTTCTCTATCTTGTCCATGTGTGCAGATGCCGATAAAACCAGTGGACCGGATAGACCAAAGTGAGTAAAGAGCATTTCTCCTAATTCTGAAAAAATCGGCTTTTCCCTGCCCTGTTCATACAAGCTGAGCGTACAGTTCCTAAGGGATAATCCCATCATCTCCACAGGCTCTTTTTCCACTGTCACAACAGGACAAAGTGACGGCGTTAAGTCAGTAACAGTATGTCCTGCCTGTTCTGCAAAAACATATCCATCTCCTGTCGATCCGGTTTTAGGATAAGACTTTCCGCCCGTTGCAACAATAATCTTTTCCGCATAATAACTGCCTTTTTCGCATTTTACGCCTTTAACAGCCCTGTCCTGGATAATAAGCTCCAACGCATTGTCAGTAATAAAATTAACCCCTGCGTCCCTTGCTGCATTTACCAGTGCTCCTACTATACTTGATGCCTTATCACTTGTAGGAAAAACCCTGTTGCCACGTTCTGTTTTAAGCTCTACTCCCAAACTTTCAAAAAAAGCCATGGTATCCTCTGGAGTGAACCTGCTGAGAGCAGAATAAAGGAATCTTGGATTTCTCGGAATGTTTGCCATAACATTCTCAGTGTCAGAGTTGTTAGTTACATTGCATCTGCCCTTTCCTGTAATCAACAGCTTTTTTCCGAGAATTGACATGTGCTCAATAACAGTAACATCTTTCCCCTGCCAAGCAAGTTGAACGGAAGCAAAAAGTCCCGAAGCTCCGCCCCCGATTATCAATACATCAGAGGTATGCATTAAACCCTCTCCTCGTTCTTTTCATATACATCATATTGTTCCCAAATTCTTTCGAGATGTTCAAAGCTCTTTGAAACCTTGTCAACATTGCTTATAGACACAGCCGCAATAAGAGCATTAACAAGACTTAAAGGCGCAACAAGCGAGTCAACAAACGAGGCCATATCGCTTCTTGCCAACAGCAAATTATCTGCATATTGTGCCAAAGGCGAATCCACCGAGTCAGTAATGGCAATTACATTTGCACCGCTGTTGCTGGCATATTCCAGCATTTTTGCAGTCTGCTTTGAATATCTCGGAAAAGATATTCCGATGATAACGTCCTTTTCATCTATGTGCATAACCTGCTCAAGAAGCTCGCTTGTAGTAGTATTCCTTATAAGCTTAACATGAGGAAAGATCATGGTAAAATAATAGTTTAAGAAGCTTGCTAAGGGTGCAGCGCTTCTTGCACCGATTATGTATATGGTGTTGCAGCTTATAATCTTGTCCACTGCCTGATTAAAATCCTCTTTTGATGTTTCCTCAAGAGTTTTTCTGATTTTCTCAATATCAAGCGTCAGCACTCGCTCAAGAACGTCTTCCCTCGTCATGTGGTCTGAGGTTACTTCAATTCGCTGAACCGCCGTCAGTTTGTTTCGCATTAAATCCTGCAAAGATCTCTGAAGTGCAGGATACCCATCAAAATCCAGCTCAGAAGCAAACCTTACAACTGTAGATTCACTGACTCCCACAGTCTTTCCTAACTTCTGAGCAGTCATGAATGCCGCCTTGTCATAATGGGAGAGAATATAATTTGCAATCAGCTTGTGCCCCTTTGACATTTTCGTCATTTGCTGTTCAATTCTAAAAAACAAATCCTTTTCCATTTAAAATACACTCTCTTTCATTTGGTGTAAAATCTATTGAAACAACTCATCCTGGAGTTTTTTAATTTCTTCTTTTCTTCTTTTGGTTTCATCTTTCAGTATTACATAAATGCTGTCTTTTTCTTCAATTATATCTCCGGAAACAGCATTCCCCTCAATCAGACTTTTCTTTATATTAACGATATTTTCTTCATCGTCCACACAAACAGCATATCCGCCCTCAAACCTGTCTATGCTAAGCATTTTCAACCACGCTCCCATTTATTCTTCCGTACTAATACTAAAATCGTTTCCATCAGATGTGAATATTATCGTACCGCTGTCAACAGTGCAGTAATAATGTGAAGCATATTTTTTCAATCTCTTTACCGTCTGTTCATGTGGATGACCATACCTATTATCTTTTCCACAGGAAACCACCGCATAATCAGGATTAACCACCTTCAAAAATGCCTCTGAGCTTGAAGTATAGCTTCCGTGATGCCCCGCTTTTAAAACATCAGCAGAAAGGTCAAACCCCTGATTAATCATTTCCTTTTCCTCTTCCTTTTCACAATCACCTGTAATCAGAAAGCTGTTATAACCATGCGTCAGTTTGACAAGTACTGAATAATTATTTAAATTATCATGTTCTTCTTTTGTCGTATATAAAGATACCTTTGCTTCACCGAGCATAAACTCATCATCTTTAGCAGCAGTAATTTTCTTATTCAGACTTTTCACAGTTTTAAGAAACTTGCTGTATACCGATGAAGTCGGCACAGCGTCGCCTGTAATTTTCGGCATTATTATATTTTCTGTTTCAAATTCAGCTATAACCTCACTTGCCTCACCCATGTGGTCAGAATGAGGATGTGTGATAATAAAATATTTCAACGACTTGATTCCCATATCTTCAAGATAATGAATGAGAGTATTCTTATCGTCACGTTCACCTGTGTCCACAAGCATTGCATCTGAGCCGGAAGTAATCAGCGTTGCGTCACCCTGCCCAATGTCTATAAAATGCACCTGGACATCAGAATCTCCAACAGAAGCAGGCTTCGATTCATTCGGAGAAACCGAGCTTATAATCAACCATACTGCGCAAATCAGTATAACTATTGCCGCAGATAATAAACTGCTGTTTTTTCTGCTTACTTTTCTTGATGCCATATTAACTTACCTTTTTCTTCGGTTATTTTGCGTCTTTTTGCTATATTTATTATTTCCGCTCTTTTTTCCCTTTGTTTTAAGAGCCTGTCTTTCATGCTGTTTTTTCATATATTCTCTGTCGGGAGCAACTAACTTACCCTGACCATGTCCTATCAGATCCCTGCGGCCCGCTTTTTCAAGAGCCTCAATAATCTTGCCTTGATTTTCAGGCTTGTAATACTGCAAAAGTGCTCTCTGCATTGCCTTTTCCTTTGGGTCCTTTGCAATATATACAGGCTCAAGAGTATATGGGTCAAGTCCCGTGTAAAACATACAGGTTGAAAGAGTTCCGGGTGTAGGATAAAAATCCTGTACCTGTTCAGGACGTATCCTATTTTCTTTCAGGAACATTGCAAGCTCCACAGCGTCACTCAGCTTTGAACCGGGATGTGATGACATAAGATAAGGCACAAGATATTGTTCTTTTCCCTTTTGCTTTGTAATCTCATAGAATTTTTTCTGAAAACGTTTGTAAGCCTCAATGTGAGGCTTGCCCATCTTGTCCAAAACTGCCGCAGAACAATGCTCCGGCGCAACCTTTAGCTGACCGCTTATATGGTGCTCAATAAGTTCACACATGAACTCATCGTCCTTATCTTCAATGAGATAATCATAACGAATTCCGGACCTGATAAAAACTTTCTTTACACCATCAATTTTCCTCAGCTTGCGAAGCATTTGCAGGTATTCTGAGTGATCCACATAAAGATTTTTACAAGGCGACGGCGCAAGACACTTTCTGCCCTTGCAAAGCCCGCTTTTAAGCTGTTTTTCGCATGAAGGTCCTCTGAAATTCGCCGTTGGTCCTCCCACATCGTGTATATACCCTTTGAAGTTCGGCATTTTCACCAGCTTATTAGCTTCTTCAAGAACAGACTCCTCGCTTCTCACCGTAATACGCCTGCCCTGATGCAAGGCTATTGAACAGAAATTACAGAATCCGAAACAACCCCTATTGTGGGTAATGGAAAACTGAACCTCCTCTATTGACGGAACACCACCCTGACTTTGATAGCAAGGATGATATGTCCTCTCATAAGGTAATGAATATACTAAATCCAGTTCTTCTGTAGTTAATGCAAAAGCAGGAGGATTCTGTACAAGCATTTTATCGCCCTGCCGCTGTATAATCATTTTTCCGTAGACCTCGTCCTGCTGATCATATTGAATCTTACAGGCCTTGGCATAAAGCATTTTATTTTCTGCCACTTCATCAAAAGACGGACACTGAACAGCACCATATGGCGTTTCCACAGGGTCACACAAATAACAAGTGCCTCTGATATCACGCATATCTCTAATATTTTCACCAGCGTTAAGCCTGTCCGCAATTTCAATCATCTGATGCTCGCCCATGCCGTACATAAGCAAATCCGCCTGAGTGTCCACTAAAACCGACGGCATAACGCAGTCTTTCCAATAATCATAGTGTGCAAAACGCCTCAGAGAAACCTCCAGCCCTCCGCAAAGAACAGGAATTTCAGGCGCAGCTTTCCGACACATTCTGCAATAAACCGTAGCCGCCCTGTCAGGACGTTTTCCATTTACTCCACCAGCCGAATAAGCGTCATCGGAACGCCTGCGCTTTGCTACAGTATAGTGAGAAACCATGGAATCTATATTGCCTGCCGTCACGAGCCATGCAAGACGTGGCTTGCCAAGTTTTAAAAAGTCCTTTGTGCCTTGCCAGTCAGGCTGTGCAATAATACCCACCGAATATCCATGGTATTCCAGAAGCCTTGAAATAATAGCAACTCCAAAGCTTGGGTGGTCAACATAAGCGTCGCCTATGATGTATACAAAATCAAGCTGTTCGATCCCTCTGTCCTGCATGTCCTTTTTTGAAATAGGCATAAATGCCATGCTAATCACCTCTTATCAATTCACAATGCACAATTTAATTTTTTAAGTCAATATAGTGCGGAATGATGTCCTCATAACTTTCGTCTTTCATAAGAAAGCCTTTTGGAATAATACCAAGCTGTGTAAATCCTAACTTTTTATACAGCTTCAAAGCCGACTCATTAGTTCTTACAACAGCGTTAAACTGTAATATTCTAAAGCCAAGCTCTACTGCTGTTTCCATGCAGTGCTTCACCAATGATTCGCCTATGTGCAATCCACGCTTATCCGATTTCACCGCATAGCTTGCATTGCAAATATGACCGCATCTACCCACATTGTTCGGGTGTAAAATATAAAGCCCCACAATTTCATCACTGTCAGAATCAAATGCTATACCTGTAAACGACTGACTTTTGAAAAACTCGTCACCCGATATCTCGTCCAGTGTATCAAGCTGAGGAAAGGCTATGCCGCCCTCAACAACCTCGTTCCATATTTCAATAGACGTCAATATATCTTCTTTTCTGTATTGTCTGATTCTTATATTCATTTTACCCCGGCATTTAACATATGCCTTATCCCGTCCTTATTCCTGAATTTTAGCAGCTTCTAAGCTATAGATTTTTCAAAGAAACTGTTTATCTTCTCCATCATTTCTTCATTAATGCAGTTTGTCTTTGTTTTATCAATATTGTTATAAAATTCCTTTAATACCTTGTCGGGAATTTCATTATCTTCATATTTTTCTAACAGCTTTTCCATAAAACCACTCCACTGCAATTCGGCTTAGGCGAATACAACAACCGCCGCTACATCAAATTTATTGGCGAGAAATGCGTCATCCGCCTTAGGACATTCCTTGACGCTCGTACCATTCTTCTTTAGTAATGTTTATCTTTCTCGGCTTTGAACCCTCCTGAGGACCGATAATTCCCATCTCCTCAATCTCGTCCATAATTCTTGCCGCACGAGGGAATCCAAGCTTCAGTTTTCTCTGTAAAAATGCAGTGGAAGCATTCCCCGTTTCAACTATTATTGTAATAGCCTGATTGGTCAGCTCATCACCTGTTCCAATGGAAATATCGTCAGATACAGTGTTTGTCTTAGGCTGAGGCATGTTCTGTTCAACCTCGTGTATAACTTCTTCGCTGTATTCAGTTTCCTTTTCATTTTTAAGGAAATTTACAAGATTTCTTATTTCCGACGTGGACGCAAATCCGCTCTGAATACGCACAGGCTTGGGCATTCCCACAGGTTTATAAAGCATGTCGCCCTTGCCCAAAAGCTTTTCTGCTCCCACCTCGTCAAGAATTACTCTTGAATCAGTGTTATTGGAAACTGAAAGAGCCGTACGGCTTGGAATATTAGCTTTAATCAAACCGGTGAGGACATCAACTCTCGGTGACTGTGTAGCAATAAGCATATGCATTCCTGCCGCACGGGCAAGCTGTGCAAGCCTCATTACCGACTCTTCAACTTCTGATTTTGCCGCAAGCATAAGGTCAGCAAACTCGTCCACGATTATAACAATCTGAGAGAGTTTTTTTCTGTCCAAATCAGGATTTTCATCAACGAATTGATTATAATCCTCAAGATTTTTAGTACCGTTTGCTTCAAAAAGCTTATATCTTCTCATCATCTCATTAACAGCCCAACCCAACGCACCTGCCGCTTTAAGCGGTTCGGTTACAACAGGAATAAGCAAATGCGGAATTCCGTTATACATAGGAAATTCAACCTTTTTAGGGTCAATAAGTATAAGTTTTACCTCATCAGGAGAAGCATGAAATAGTATATTAAGTATAATTGAGTTAGTGAATACAGACTTACCTGAACCAGTTGTGCCTGCAATAAGCATATGAGGCATTGACGCAATATCTCCAATAACGATTTTGCCCTCAATGTCCTTTCCCACAGCAAACGTCAGCTTGCCCTTAGCATTGCGGTATTCCTCACTGTCAATAAGCTCACGCATGGAAACGCTGTCACGGTGATTGTTAGGTATCTCTATTCCAATAGCAGCCTTTCCGGGGATAGGCGCTTCAATTCTGACACCATTTGCCGCAAGATTAAGTGCAATATCATCAGCAAGATTTGTTATCTGCTTTACCTTAACTCCAGCCGCAGGCTGAAGCTCATATCTCGTAACAGACGGACCCCTGTGAATGCCGATAATTCTCGTTTTAACACCAAAGGTTTCAAGTGTTTCAACAAGCTTTTCGCTTTTTTCCATAATCTCTTTTTGTGCTATTTCCTGAGGAATAGAATTTGATGAGAATTTCAGTATATCCACAGGCGGATATGTATAAGCTGCCGAAACAGATTCGTCTTTTTCAAACATCGTTGTCTGACCGTTCTTTTCTACATAAACAGGCTTGCTCTCTGTTTTTTTATCAACCTCGCCACCGTTCTTAGAAACAGCCTTCTTTGCGATTTTTTCAAGTTCTTTCTTCTCTGCTGCTTTGTCTTTTTCCTCAGCTTGATTTTCTATATCTGTATTAACATCACCAGCGTCAAACGGGAATACCTCAACCTCTCCGGAGGGAGCTGTTTTTTCTCTTTCAGACGGCATATCCTCCTGATAATATTTAGCGATATCGACCCGATATTTTTTATCGTCCTTCTTTTCTTTTGATTTACGCTCACGAGGAGGTCTTGACGCCCTTTCTTCACGATCCATGCTGACAGCCTTATAACCGCCCACAAAAGGCTTTGTCACAAATCTGAAAAGCTGCGGAAGCGTGATGTTTGTCAAAAGCATAATAAAAGTAAACGCCAGCAGAATTATGACTATTGCAGCGCCCAAACGTTTGAATGCCGCAAGTAAAGGCCAGCCAAGAACTGCTCCCGCCAGTCCGCCTCCGTGAAGCTCAGTTCCGTCATAATAAAGATTTTTAAGCTTTGTCAAAAATTCAACTCCGTCAACACTGCCCACAAAAAGAATCTGTGCCGCACCGCTTATCAAAAGCATAAGTACCAAGCCTTCAACGACCTTTGCCACAACCGTGTTATGCGACTTATCAGTTGCAATAAGAACAGCGACATATATAATAAGCGGAGCAAACAGAAATACCGAAATTCCGAATACTCCCCTGTTGATTTCATAAAGCTTTGTCCAAAGTCCGTCACCTTTAACGAATGTTATAAATAACTCTAAAATTCCATAGAAAAAAAGTATGTATGACCAAAAACGCCTGTTCTCCTGAACACGAACGTCATTAACGGCAGTTTTAGCCTTATTGGAGCTGCGTTTTGACGCTGTATTTGTATTCTTACTTTTTGCGGCAGGCTTGGGACTGCTCTTACTTTTTTTTGCCGCAGTTTTTCCTGACGGTGATTTTTTAGCCGCCATTAAAAATCAATCCTTTCTCGAAAAATAAACGTCTTTTTTTTATTTAAGGAAAACGGGAGTCCGCCAAGGACTCCCCTAAATTTTATGTATTAAGCTATTGATATCGGATGACCGATAA
The DNA here is from genome assembly GCA_947177715.1 of uncultured Ruminococcus sp. GTDB lineage: Bacteria > Bacillota > Clostridia > Oscillospirales > Ruminococcaceae > FB2012. Next base: position 1,066 of record CAMWVM010000003.1, on the reverse strand, counting down.
TCATTTCAATAATTGCAACAATAAGAACAATTACTCCCAAAACAAATGTGTAATACGCAAATACCTTAAATTTGTCTGATTTAACAAGCCAGTCTACAAGTTTAATAGCGCATATTCCAACAAATGCTGCAACTAAAAATCCTACAATGCATTGAGGTATGTTTATTGAAGAAGCGTTAGTTTCAACTGCTTCCTTCACTTCAAGAAGACAACCTCCCAAAATTGCCGGAATGCCCAAAATGAACGAATATTGCACCGCAGTTGATCGTGAAAAACCTGTGAACAAACCTGCGGAAATAGTTGAACCTGAACGTGATACTCCCGGAAGCAGAGCAATGCCCTGGAAAAATCCAACGGTTACAGCATCCTTAGCTGTAATATCCTTTGCGACCTTATTTTTCTTTATACATCTGTCGGACATATAGAGAATTCCTGCGGTGTAAAGGAAACAAATACCCTCTGCAAAAATGCTTGCGTCCTCAGCAATTCCCGTAAACCAATCCTTAAACAGATAGAAAGGAATAAGACAAGCAGTTGAAATGATAATCATAATGATCATTCGTCTTTCGCCGTTCATTTCTTTCCACTTGAATTTTCCTGTGAAAATATCTTTTATTAAAAATCCAAGTTCCTTTATGAGAGCAAATATAGTCTTTCGGAATGCCACAAATACAGCCACTAAAGTACCGAGGTGAAGTATCGCCGAAAACATTAGTGCACCCTCACCGCTGTTACCTGTAAAATGCTGATAAAGTGAAAGATGTCCCGAGCTTGAAACCGGGAGAAATTCCGTCAGTCCCTGAATAATAGCCTGAAATATTGCATTGATATAGCTCATGTTGCTCCTCCGTTAATAATCTTGTCAAATATTCTGTAAAAATTTATATGGGTCAGTACATATTGTATTGGTACTGGTTTTCTGTCCGCTGCCGTCCTGAAAAGTATCTTCGCTAAACTGCGGATAAATTTCATCAGTCCTCATAACCTCATAAATATCTATTATCGTATAAATCATACCCGCCTCAATTCTTATCTTTGGGTGAATTTTCAATCATGCTGTAAAGGC
>CAMWVM010000002.1 GCA_947177715.1 uncultured Ruminococcus sp. | reverse complement strand
TCTTGACTGTAAAACCCCCTGCCATGAAACAGGAGCGTGTATATCCCTTTCAACAGGCGGAGATATGCCGTCAGGCTGTCACAGCGAAGCTCGTATCTGCTGTAATTATGTGGTATCTGCACATCAGCGTCATAAGAACAGATTTAAAGTAATACTTGTTGCAGAGAATTTAGGTTATTAATGTGGGGAGGTTGAATGAATGGATTCAGTTAAGTTTTTATTGTATGTTTTAGGGAGAATAGGCGTACTTATTGTAGTAAATCTCTTCGGAGCTTTTACCGCAAGGATTATATTTCCCGCACTTGCGTCATTTGTATCTGGTTCAAGTGCAGCAGGCAGCTTTTTTACCAACAGCACATGGGGCTCGTTTGTGGGCTGGGCAGTAATGCTCATTTTCTTGGCAGTTTTGTTTTATGACGACGGAAAACGCCATGCAGCTTATGAAATATGGAACAGCATAAACGTGACTATTGCACTTATAATGATGTTGTTGGTATACTTCGTTCCGGTTATTTTCAGAGATTCATTAAATGCAGAGGGAAAAGGAAAAGCATTCTATACAATAGTCTATGCCCCTGTTTTGTGGCTTGAAGAAAAATTAGGTATGGCTCATACCTCTGCCGCAGGGCTTGGAATTGGCATAATTTTATTTATTCTTTTCTGGGTTTATGTTATCTCATATAAGATTTATCTGAAAAAACATAAGGTGTTGGCACATGGATAACGACTGTGAGCTTTGCTTGCAATAAATAAGGTTATATGCTATAATTGTAACGTTAATTGAAAAGAACAGTTTTGATGATACTGTAACGAATTTTCACATATTATTTGAAAGAGGTAGATTTATTTATGACAAACAGTTATGAAAGCCCGTTCTGTACCAGATATGCCAGCAAGGAAATGCAGTATATTTTCTCTGCTGATAAAAAGTTTACTACATGGAGAAGACTTTGGGTTGCCCTCGCAAGAGCAGAAATGAAGTTGGGACTTCCTGTAACTCAGGAGCAGGTAGACGAGCTTGAGGCAAATATTGAAAATATAGATTATGCCGTTGCCGCAGAGCGTGAAAAGCTTGTTCGCCATGACGTTATGGCTCATGTGTATACTTATGGTCAGGTTTGTCCAAAAGCAGCAGGTATTATCCATCTGGGTGCAACTTCATGTTACGTTGGTGATAATACTGACGTTATTATCATGCGTGACGCTTTGAAAGTAGTAAAAAGGAAGCTTGTAAAGGTTATTGACCAGCTTGCTCAGTTTGCTGATAAATATAAAGCGCTTCCCTGCCTTGCTTATACTCACCTACAGCCTGCACAGCTTACTACTGTTGGAAAGCGTGCAACCCTTTGGTGCAATGAGCTTCTTATGGACTTGGAAGATCTTGATTTCAGACTTGCTAACTTAAAACTCTTAGGTTCAAAAGGTACAACAGGAACTCAGGCTTCTTTCATGGAACTTTTTGAGGGCGATACTGATAAAATCAAAATGCTTGAGCAGATGATTGCCGAAGAAATGGGATTTGACGCAGTTGTTCCTGTTTCAGGTCAAACATATTCAAGAAAGGTTGATTATCAGGTTTGCTCTGTTTTGGCAGGAATCGCACAGTCGGCAAGTAAGTTCTCCAATGATATTCGTATCCTTCAGTCCTTTAAGGAAATTGAAGAGCCGTTTGAGAAAAATCAAATCGGTTCTTCAGCAATGGCTTATAAGAGAAATCCAATGCGTGACGAGAGAATAACATCTTTGGCAAGATACGTTATGTGCGATGTACTTAACCCTGCATTTACCGCTGGAACACAATGGTTTGAGAGAACTCTTGACGATTCTGCAAACAAGAGAATTTCCGTTGCAGAAGCATTCCTTGGAGTTGACGCTATCCTTAATATTATGCTTAACGTTACTGACCCTGAAAACGGTTTGGTTGTTTATGATAAAATTATCAGAAGAAGAGTCATGGCTGAACTTCCCTTCATGGCAACAGAAAATATCATGATGGATGCAGTTAAAAAAGGCGGAAACAGACAGGAGCTTCATGAGAAAATTCGTGAATATTCAATGATTGCAGGTGCAAATGTTAAGCGTGAGGGGCTTGATAATAACCTCTGTGAGCTTATTCTTGATGATCCTATGTTTATGATTACAAAGGAAGAAATGGATGCTATAATGAAGCCTGAAAACTTCATTGGCAGATGCCCTCAGCAGGTTGAGGAGTTTATTGAAAACTGCGTAAAGCCTGTTGTTGAAGCTAATGGCGTTTCAGATGACGTTGCGGAAATTAACGTTTAATAAATAAACCGCTCCGCAATGATTTTTAAAAATATTGTTGCGGAGGAAATTGTATCTAATGACAAATTTTCTAGTCAAGCGTTTTATTAAGAATTTTGATAAAACCGAAGATATAAAAATAAGAGAAAAATATGGTATGCTCAGCAGTGCAGTGGGCGTTGTCTGCAATATCTTTCTGTTTGCACTTAAATATATAATGGGAACAATATCTAATTCCATTTCCGTTATTTCGGACGCATTCAATAATCTTTCAGATTGTGCAAGCTGTATCGTTACCCTGTTTGGATATAAGCTTGCGGCTAAGCCTGCGGATAAAGATCATCCTTTCGGTCATGGAAGAATGGAATATCTCACTTCTCTTTCTATTGCCGTGGTTATTATCGTTGTTGGACTTGAGCTTCTGAAAGACTCGGTTTTGAAAATAATGCACCCCGAACAGGTGAATTTCAGCATTATTGTGTTGATTTCTCTTGTTATTTCTGTAGCAGTAAAGCTTTGGATGTCGCTTTTTAACACAAAGCTGGGGAATAGGATTAATTCTACGGTCATGCTTGCCACAGCAAAGGACAGCAAAAGCGATGTTTTGGCAACTGTGGCGGTAATTATTGCTCTTATTGCATCTCTATTTACTGATTTGCCTGTGGACGGAGCAATGGGTGTTATAGTATCAGCGTTTGTATTAAAATCAGGTTACGATATTGTCAGGGATACTGTTGACGAGCTTTTGGGAAAGCCTGCGGATCAGCAAATTATAGATAATATTAATAATCTTATAAAGGAAAATGTAAAGATAATCGGAATCCACGATATGCTGATTCACAATTACGGACCAGGGAATATGATAGGAAGCTGTCATGTGGAGGTCAGAAGTGATGAGGATTTTACGCAGATTCATGATATTGTCGACGGAATTGAACGAAGAATTCACAAAGAACTTAATATTCTTATGACTATTCATATGGATCCCATTGAAGTGGATAATGAACAGGTCAATCATTGCAAGGACAAAGTGAGGACGATTATTAAAAGCCTTGATGAAAGACTTCATATTCACGATTTTAGGCTGGTTACAGGTGAGAGCCACACCAATGTGATATTTGATCTTGTTGTGCCTTATGATTGTCAGTATACAGACGAGCAGCTTAAAAGCTTTATAGACAACGGACTTGAAGCGGAGGATACTGATTATTACACAGTCATTACTTTTGACAGAGAATTCTGAATTGACCATAAATGAAAGGACTTGATAGAATGAAAATTGAAACACAATGCCTGCATGAAGGCTATAAGCCTAAAAACAGCGAACCAAGAGTTGTACCAATCGTTCAGAGTACTACATATGTTTACGACTCTACTGATGATGTTGCTGCGGTTTTCGATGATCCAACAAAGAGTTTGATTTACTCTCGCTTTGCAAATCCTACAACCGATGCAGTTGAAAAGAAAATTGCAGCACTTGAGGGCGGAGTTGCCGCAATGTGCACATCAAGCGGACAGGCTGCTTCTCTTTGCGCTATTCTTAATATTTGTCAGGCAGGGGACAGTTTCATTTCGTCTTCTTCTATTTACGGCGGAACAGTAAACCTTTTTGCAGTTACACTCAAAAAACTTGGAATAGAGTGCATTTTCGTTGATGGTGATGCTGACGAAGAAACGATTAATGCTGCATTTAAACCAAATACTAAGGCCGTTTTCGGCGAAACTATTGCTAATCCGGCAATTACAGTGCTTGACATTGAAAAGTTTGCAAGGGTTGCTCATAAAAACGGTGTGCCTCTTATTGTGGATAACACTTTTGCAACCCCTGTTTTGTGCAGACCTATTGAATGGGGAGCAGATATTGTAATTCACTCTACTTCAAAATATATGGACGGTCATGCTGTTCAGGTTGGCGGGGTTATCGTTGATTCAGGCAAATTTGACTGGACAAACGGAAAGTTCCCTTGCATGACAGAGCCTGACGAAAGCTATCATGGAATTGTTTACACCGAAAAATACTCGTTTGCTCCTTACATAGTAAAGGCAAGAATGCAGCTTATGAGAGATTTCGGCTGTTATCCTGCGGCAAACAGTTCATTCCTTTTGAATTTAGGACTTGAAACGCTTGCAGTAAGAATGAAACAATACTGTGAAAACGCTTTGAAGGTTGCAAAATATTTGGAAAGCACAGGTCTTGTTAATTCAATCGCTTATCCGTCACTGGAGAGCAATAAGTATCATGAGCTCGCCAAGAAGTATCTGCCTTTGGGATGCAGCGGTGTTATATCCTTCTCTATCAAGGGGGGACGTGATGCAGCGGTGAAATTCATGGACAGCCTGAAGCTTGCTTCTAATGAAGTTCATGTTGCTGATATACGCACATGTGTGCTTCATCCTGCATCTGCTACACATCGTCAGCTTACAGATGAACAGCTTGCTGCGGCAGGTATTGACGGCGGACTTATTCGTCTTTCTGTTGGAATTGAAAATGTTGACGATATTATTGCAGACCTTGAACAAGGCTTTGCAGCAATAAGGTAAGTTTGTAGCTTTGCACAAGCTTGATAACAAGAATTTATATAACAACGACTTATGTTCCCCGCCTCCTACAGAGATGGGGAACATTTCGTTTTCAGTCGGAATATAAATCACATATGTTTATACTCAATTATTTTCTTCATAATTTCTAATATTATTTTTTGATCTTGATAAGAAAGTTCTGAAAGCTGTTTATATAACGGCGGTATATCAATGCTGATATTAATATCCATTAAATCTTTTGTAAGCTGTTCCATAGGGATTTCAAGCCCTTTGGCTATTTTCTCTATACTTTTAAGAGTACAGTTCTTCTCTCCTCTTTCAATCTGTCCTATATAAGAAGGGTGAAGTTCACTTAATTCACCAAGCCTCTCCTGACTTAAACCTTTTGTTATACGAAACAATCTGATGTTATTTCCGAAATCCTCAGAAATTTTACTCATAATTAAACTACTTCCTTTGTTTTTGATAACCGTCAAAAAAATCTTTAGGGGTTATTTTAAAAAATTTGCAAATGCGGAAAAACATATTCATAGACGGAAAATACTTTTTGTTTTCTATGTCGCTTATATAATTTTGACTTTTTCCAAGGTCAAGGCTCATTTTTTTTGCAGAAATGTTATTCTCTTTACGCAAGACAGCTATTCTGTTACTTATAAATTTCTGGAGCTCTTTTAGGGATTTTGTTTTTTTCTTTTTGAAATCTTCTTTATTATCCAAACTTTTCACTCCTTTTTGTTGACTAACAGATAAATTTTTGATACAATAAAAATGTATAACTATGTATTATTGTTCCATAGTATAGTTTTACTCTTCACTATATTAATTGTAATAGATTATTTTCTAAATGTCAAGAAAATTATAGATTTTTATCTAATATTGTGAATTATGCTGAATTGAGGTGTTTGAATTTGTGCATGATTAACAGAATAAAACAAGAAATTAAATCATTAAATATGAGTGTTTCGGCGGTCGAAAAAGCGTTAGGGTTTGGAAATGGTATTATTAGTAAGTGGAATAAACAAAGTCCCTCTTGTGACAACATTATAAAATTAGCTGATTATCTAAATTGTTCTGTAGAGTATTTGCTTACAGGCAAAGAAAGCTCACATTCGGAGCTAACCGAAGATGAACAGCAACTAATGGATATATACAGAGAACTGACGGATTGCAATAAATCTCGACTTTCAGAACGTGGATTGTCTTTGATTGAACAGCAAAAATCTGCGGATAACGAATAATAGTAAAAAATAAGGGCGAACCCGATTGGGCTCGCCCTTTTTGTTAAAAATTTCAGATAAATTTTCAATAGTATTTATATTATGCCTCAAAGAATGTATAGTAAGCATATCCCTTTTGACCGTCATAGTCAAGATAAAGCCACCCGTTTTCGTTTGCATATACCTTGCAGACAGCACCGACAGGGATTACGCACAAGTTTTCAGAAGATGAGTTTGGTTCAGGGTGGAGATAAACAGCGCTAATTACCCTTTGGGTAGTGTATTCGTCCGTATCAACTTGTGATCCATCATAGGTGTTGTATTCTCTTGAGGTTTTTTTAACTGTCTTTTTAGTAGTTTTGGCAGTAGTTGTTGTTACAACAGATTTAGGTTCAGTTGATGTAATACGTCCTGTTTTTTTGTTTTCAGAAGAACCATCGGAAACAAACATAACCTTTGCAGCGACCATTATTATAATTACAACTACAAGCAGCGTTCCCATTACTCCAGCTATTCCTTTTAAAGTAGGTGAATTCCAAAAATCCGAGCTGTTATTTTTATTGCTCATTTATCTAAAACCTCCGTTTTAAACTAAAACTAATTGCATCAGCGTTATTAAATCACCGAATAAGATTCCTTATTAAAATATTATATACTATTATAAACAAAAATATTATTCATGTCAATTAAAATTTGGTAACAATCGGACGGTATTCGACTTTTTGCAAAAAAATACAGACCAACGTTGGTCTGTAAAAAATAAAATAAAACAACAATGTGTAGAACAAAAGAAAGGAGACAACAAAACGGATGTTAAATTAAACAGATATTGTTCAGAATATTTAACACCGTATATATTATATAACATTTTTCATGGTTAGTCAAGAATAAAACTTTTAAGTCTTGTTATATAACTTTTTTTCGGCAGATTGCACAAGTTTTTGTGTTTTAAATTAGATGTTTTAACTTGTATTATTGCTGAAAATCTGCCAAAATATTATATTGATTTTAATTTTCGGCAAAAGGAAAGGGAGTCTGATTTTAGAGCGGAATCAGAGCAAACCCTTTCGTCTGAATCATTCTGAAAAAAGACTCCCTTTCCTTTTGCCGAAAAAGCGTCGAGGAAATATTTTATGCCTCGACCAAATCGTTGTTTTTGAAGAACAGAGAAATGCACCAAATTGCTGAAATTGCAACGAGAACATAAATAATTCTGCTGAATACGGCAGCTGATCCTCCGAAAAGGAACGCCACAAGATCAAATTGGAAAATACCTAATAATCCCCAGTTAAGACCGCCGATTATTAACAGAAAAAGAGCAATTTTATCAAGCATGCTTTTCATTCCTTTCTGTAAACAGTGTTGCACTTTTCCGTGCAATATTATTATTGTTTTTTATTTTTGAATTATACACGCCAAAAAAATTTATTGAACAAATTTTTTTAATCTATTTTATATTTGACAAAAAATTGTGGACAATATGTTTTTTGTATGATATAATAAATATATAATCATTTTAAACGTTTTCGTAATAAAAAATTATCATTCACAGGAAAGAAAGGCGGAAATCAAATGAAATTTGGCTTTTTTGACGACGCAAACAAGGAATATGTGATTACAGATCCTAAAACTCCATATCCTTGGATAAATTATTTGGGATCACAAGATTTTTTTTCTCTTATATCTAATACAGCGGGAGGTTATCATTTTTATAAGGATGCAAGACTTCGCCGCATAACTCGTTATCGTTATAATAATGTACCTGTAGATATGGGTGGCAGATATTTTTACATAAACGACGGTGAAACAATATGGTCGCCTGGCTGGTCGCCGGTTAAGACAGAATTGGACGCATATTCATGCCGTCATGGTATGGGATACACTGTTATTAAGGGTGAAAAGAACGGTGTTGAGGCGGAAGTTACTTTCTTTGTACCACAGAATTTTAACGGCGAGGTACAGAAGGTTGTCCTGAAAAATACAGGAGAAACAGAAAAAAGCTTTAAGTTGTTTTCATTTGTTGAATGGTGTCTTTGGGACGCACAGGATGACACAACTAATTTTCAGCGTAACTTTAACACCGGAGAAGTGGAAATCGAAGGTGCGACGATTTTTCATAAGACTGAATATAAGGAACGCAGAAATCATTTTGCATTTTATACAGTGAATGCTGAAATTGAAGGATTTGATACTGATAGAGAAAGCTTTATCGGTTTATATAATGGCTTTGAAAATCCACAGGTTGTTACAGCTGGAGAGGCATCAAACTCAGTTGCTGACGGATGGTCGCCAATAGCATCTCATTGCATTAATGTGACTTTAGGTGCAGGGGAAACAAAGGAACTGGTTTTCCTGTTAGGTTATGTAGAAAATGATTTTGATAAAAAGTTTAATGCTGATGGAAGCATGAATAAGTCCAAAGCATATGATATGATAAAAGCTATGGACAGCATCGAAAAGGCTGATAAAGCGTTGTATGAGCTTAAGGAATATTGGAATAAACTTCTTTCACAATACACTGTTAAGACGCCTGACGAGCGTGTGGACAGAATGGTGAACATATGGAATCAATATCAGTGCATGGTTACATTTAATATGTCACGTTCTGCTTCATACTTTGAAAGCGGTATTGGCAGAGGCATGGGATTCCGTGATTCAAACCAGGATTTGCTGGGATTTGTTCATCAGATTCCTGAAAGAGCAAGGGAGAGAATTCTTGATCTTGCGGCAACTCAGCTTGAGGACGGCGGATGTTATCATCAATACCAGCCGCTTACCAAAAAGGGCAATAATGAAATTGGCGGAAATTTTTCTGATGATCCTCTTTGGATGATTTTATCCACAGCTCAATACATAAAGGAAACAGGTGATTATTCAATACTTGATGAAAAGGTGCCTTATGATAATGACGAAGCAAAGGCACAGACAATGATGCACCATTTAAAGCAGAGTTTTTGGCATGTTGCTAAGAATGTAGGTCCTCATGGACTTCCTTTGGCAATGCGTGCAGACTGGAATGATTGCCTGAATTTAAGTTGTTTTTCAGACACCCCTGGTGAGAGCTTTCAGACATACACATCTCCTAAGTATGGAGAGGACAAGTTCAGTCATGTTGCAGAATCTGTTTTTGTAGCAGCATTGTTCGCTTTTACAGGACCTGAATATGTTGCCTTGTGCAAGTATAAAGGTTTTGTTGACGAAGCAAAGGCTGCGGATAAAGCTATTGCAGAAATGAACGCAAACACTATGAAATATGGTTATGACGGGGAATGGTTCCTTAGAGCATATGATGATTATGGCAATAAGGTTGGATCAAAGGATTGCGACGAGGGAAAGATTTTTATTGAACCTCAGGGCTTTGCAGTTATGGCAGGGCTTGGTTTTGATTCTGGTAAGGATATTAAGGCGCTTAACAGTGTTGACAAGTATCTTAATACAAAGTATGGACTGGTGCTTAATAATCCTGCATTCACAAAATATTATATTGAATATGGTGAGATTTCCACTTATCCAGCTGGATACAAGGAAAATGCAGGTATCTTTTGTCACAATAACGCATGGATAATTTGTGCTGAGGCTGTTGTCGGACGAGGCGATAAGGCGTTTGAATATTATTCAAAGATAGCGCCTGCATTTCTTGAGGATATTTCGGATCTGCACAGAACAGAGCCATATGTATATGCACAGATGATAGCAGGAAAGGACGCTAAGCGTCATGGTGAAGCAAAGAACTCATGGCTTACAGGAACTGCGGCATGGAACTTTGTTGCAATTTCACAATATATTCTTGGAATTATACCTGATTATGAGGGCTTGAAGATAGATCCATGTATTCCTGAAGAATGGGAAGAATTAAGCGTTACAAGAAAATTCAGAGGAAACACATATAACATTACAATCAAAAATCCTGAAAGAGTATCAAAGGGTGTTGTAAAGATCACGGTGGACGGAGTAAGAATAAACGGAAATATTCTTCCGGTCTTTGAAAACAAAACTACACACGATGTTGAAGTCATTATGGGATAAAAAATAAGGGAAGTGAGTATTTCACTTCCCTTTTATTGCGTTGTATAATAGTTTTATAGATATTCTTTAGCTATAATTTCTTCAGTGTGCTTTTTTATATAATTAATGGTTACAGCTTGTCCCTCATATCCATTAAGGGCATGTTTTTTTGCCAGTTCATTGGAATATTCGGACAGAGGATAAATTTTATAATTAAATCTGTCCTCCTGAATGTCCTTGCCATTTAGTTCAAAGTGTATAACAAGAGGAGTCCATTTTACATTTTTAACAGCAATTTCGTTGTCCGACTTAACAAAATCAAACTTTACCATTCCCGATACAATATTGTTTACCTCAAGCATTCCTCCGAGGAAATTACCAAGTGAATATACAACCAATGTTTTGTTGCCGTTTACTCCGTCATACCATTCAATAGGTTGGATAACATGAGGATGAGTTCCGATTACAACGTCCACACCTGCGTCCGCAAAAATCTGTGCGTAATATGTTTGATAATCAGTAGCATAGTCAATGTTTTCTTCACCCCAATGCGCAGAAACAATAACAACATCGCTCAGTTCCTTTGCTTTCTTGATATCAGATATTATTTCTTCTTCGTTAAAGTAATGGATAGAATAGGAATTAGGCGGGTTTATGCCGTTTGTTCCATAGGTATATGCAAGAAAGGCAAACTTTACGCCTTTCTTTTCAAAAACGGTAATATTGTCATAGGTATTCTGACAGTCCGCAATACCCGCAAAGACCATGTCTTCTGCATTTCTGAAAGCGTTAAGCTCGTTATTGATACCCTCCTGACCTTTGTCAAGTGCGTGATTTGTAGCCATATTCACCAAGTTAAAGCCTGTAGCCTTAAGATTTTGAGCAATTTCAGAGGGTGAATTGAAGGTTGGATACCCTGAAAGTCCCAAATTATATCCACCGAGGATTGTTTCCTGATTGACGAAGGCAATGTCATTGCCTTCAATAAGATTTTTTACCTCAGAATACATAGGAGTAAAATCATATTGACCGTCATTAACACTTCCTGCATATTTATCGGCTTCTTCATATATACTTTCATGGATAAGGTTATCTCCCACTCCCACAAAAGAGATGATATTGTCAATGTCATCTTCATCGGAAGATATAAAATTTCTCTTATCAATACTATCAGAATTATGTGGCGTATCCGCTTCTTTTCCGCAGGAGGTCAGCAATGCTGAAATAATCAAAAATGACAAAACTCGGCAAACTGTTTTTTTCAAATCCATTCATCTCCTCGTGACGAAAGAAATTAAATTCTTGCTACACCTGAATCTTTAGCTGCCTTTATAACAGCTTTTGCAACTGCTGAAGAAACATTTTTGTCAAGAGCAGATGGGATAATATTGTCGGCTGTTAATTCGCTTTCAGGAATATAATCTGCAATAGCCTTTGCAGCTGCAATTTTCATTTCATCATTAATGTCCTTTGCACGGCAGTCCAAAGCACCTCTGAAAATGCCGGGGAATACAAGTACATTGTTGATCTGATTTGGGAAATCGCTTCTTCCTGTTCCTACAACAGCTGCACCGGCTTCTTTTGCAAGGTCAGGCATAATTTCAGGAGTTGGGTTTGCCATTGCAAAAATAATTGGATCTTTTGCCATGCTTTTTACCATTTCAGGAGTTACACAGCCGGGAGCGGAAACGCCGATAAACACGTCTGCTCCTTTAATAACTTCTTCGAGAGAGCCTTTTCTCATCTGCTTATTAGTGATTTTAGCCATCTCAATTTTCTCCTGATTAAGACCATCTCTTCCCTCATAGATAGCTCCTTTTCTGTCGCAAAGGATAACGTCATTCAGACCCATTGCAATAAGAAGCTTAATAATAGCAATTCCTGCCGCACCTGCACCGCTGGTTACAACTCTGATTTCATTAAGTTTTTTACCTGTGAATTTAAGAGCATTTATCATAGCAGCAAGTGTAACGACTGCTGTACCATGCTGGTCGTCATGGAAAATAGGGATATCACAGCATTCTTTTAGTTTCTTTTCTATTTCAAAGCATCTCGGAGCAGAAATATCTTCAAGGTTAACTCCTCCAAAGCTTCCCGAAATAAGGCTGACTGTTTTTACGATTTCATCAACGTCTTTTGATTTAACACAAAGAGGGATAGCGTCCACGTCACCAAAAGCTTTAAAAAGTGCACATTTGCCTTCCATGACCGGCATTCCCGCTTCGGGACCTATATCGCCCAGACCGAGAACGGCAGTTCCGTCGGTTATAACAGCTACAAGATTTGAACGTCTTGTCAGCTCATAGCTTTTATTAATATCCTTTTGAATTTCGAGGCATGGCTGTGCAACTCCCGGAGTATATGCGAGAGATAAATCGTCCCTGGTTTCAAGGGGTGAACGGCAAATAACCTCAATTTTACCTTTCCACTGGTAATGTAATTTCAATGATTCTTCAGCATAGTTCATTTTTTCAAGTCCTTTCAGATAAATATTTCCGTTAAACACGTCTTTTTTATAATATCACACATTGTCCGTTTTTGCAAGTACAAAAACAGTCTTAACAAAAATTCTATTGACAATATCGGACAGCTATTGTATAATTATTTATTAATAATATTGATATTAAAGAGGGATGTTTTTATGTTATTGACCGGTTCAGATATAATTATTGAATGCTTGCTTGAACAGGGTGTTGATACTGTTTTCGGCTATCCTGGCGGAGCTGTTTTGAATATTTATGATTCGCTTTATATGTATTCAGATAAAATCAAACACATTATTACTGCACATGAACAGGCTGCTTGTCATGCAGCTGACGGATATTCTCGTACAACCGGCAAAACCGGAGTCGTTATTGCCACTTCAGGTCCGGGTGCCACAAACCTTGTTACTGCTATTGCAACTGCAAATATGGACTCAATTCCATTGGTTGCAATCACAGGTAACGTTACGACCTCACTTTTGGGACTTGACAGCTTTCAGGAGGTTGATATATGCGGAATTACTATGCCTGTTACAAAGCACAATTACATAGTTAAAGATATAACAAAACTTGCAGATACAATCAGAGAAGCATTTTATATTGCAAATGAGGGAAGAAAAGGACCTGTTCTTATTGATATTCCTAAGGATATCACTATAGCTAAGACTGAGTATGAGAAAACTGAGCCTAAGAAAATTGTTCACCATAATCCTGACGATATAAACGAACAGATTGCAAGGGCGGCTGAAAAAATTAAGTCAGCTGAAAGACCTTTTATCTATGCAGGCGGCGGAGTTGTTTCATGTGATGCTATTGACGAAATGGCTGAATTTGTTAGAAAATGCGATGCTCCTGTTTCATTGTCACTTATGGGACAGTGTGCTTTTGATAATACAAAGGAAAACTATATAGGCATGTTGGGAATGCACGGAACAAAAACTTCGGCATTGGCACTTAACAAGTGTGATCTTATGATTGTTCTTGGTTCACGTTTTTCAGACCGTGTTCTTTGTAACCCTAACACCTTTGCTAAAGACACTGAAATTATACATATTGAAATTGATCCTGCTGAAATCGGCAAAAACGTTAACGTTGATCTGCATGTTACAGGTGACGTAAAATATATTCTTGCAAAGCTTAACGAGCTTTTGCCTGACATGAAACATCAGGAATGGATGGCTCAGGTTGCTCAGTGGAAAAAGGATTATGCCCTTAAAATGGTTCCTGTAGAAAACGATGACGAGGTTCTTCCTCAGGATGTTATCGAAGAGCTTGACAGACTTACAGACGGAAAAGCTATTGTTACAACAGAAGTTGGTCAGCATCAGATGTGGGCTGCTCAGTATTACAATTTTAAAACTCCAAGAAGCTTTGCTTCAAGCGGTGGATTGGGTACAATGGGATACGGACTTGGTGCAGCAATCGGATCAAAATGCGGAAATCCTGACAAGCCGGTTATCAATATTGCCGGCGACGGAAGCTTCTTCATGAACTGTAACGAGCTTTCATCTCTTGCAAAGCACAATATTCCTGTTATTGAGCTTGTATTTGAGAATGATGTTCTGGGAATGGTTCGTCAATGGCAAAGACTTTTCTACGGAAAGAGATTTTCGCAAACAAATATTCAGCGAGGAACAGACCTTATAAAGCTTGCAGATGCATTTGGTATTGAGGGAATTCTCATTGAGAAAAAGTCCGACATAAAGCCAATGCTTGAAAAGGCGTTATCTTGTGGAAGACCCTGTCTTATTGACTGCAAAATTAATAAAGACATTAATGTTTTGCCTATGGTTCCTGCCGGAAAGGACATAAGCGAACCGATTATGGAAATAGAATTAGACTAATATACATATAAGGCACAGCAATATGACTGTGCCTTATGTTTTTCAGGCAAGTCTTTAAGTCATTTTAACTACTGTTACCCCTTATTTTCAGAATACGGCAAAGGAGGAATGTAAAAGTGAAGAATAAAAGCAAGATGAAACAGTATATGATTTTGATTGCATTCGGCGTTATCCTGTTCTGGCTTCTTAACAATTATAGCCTTTTATTTGGCACAGCGCAAAGTGTTTTCTCAGTATTGTCCCCTGTTATTATTGGTTTTTGCATAGCGTTTATTCTAAATGTACCAATGTATTCCATTGAACGCAGGATTTTTAAACCATCAAGGAAGACAGGGGAGCTGTCAAAACTCAAAGCAAAGATTAAGCGACCTGTTTCTATTTTTGTGGTTATTCTTTTGTTCTTTTTTATCATATTTATGATTTTTTATCTTGTAATTCCGGCATTGATAAATACTCTTACTCAGCTTACAGAAGATATACCCGATTTTGTTAATCAGCTCAGCAAAAAAATAAACAATCAGCCGCTTATAACAAACTGGCTTGATAATATAAATTTAAATAAAGACACAGTTATAGAAAAGCTGACAGCGATCGTAAAAGACAGCGTACTGACTCTTAAAACAGTAGATTCTACCATAAGCGTTGTGTCTTCAATTTTTTCCTCTATAGTAAACGGAGTTTTAGGACTGTTTTTCGCAATTTATATGCTTGCTCAAAAGGAAAAGCTGTTGAGTCAATGTAAAAAACTTATGAATGCCTTTATAAGAAACGACTTTGCGGACAAAATTACTTATGTTTGTAAGAAGTCTTCTGATACATTTTCAAAGTTTCTCACAGGTCAGTGTATGGAAGCTGTTATTCTCGGAACTCTTTGTACAATCGGTATGCTGATTATGAGAATGCCATATGCGGTTATGATCGGTGTACTTGTTGCAGTGACAGCATTTATTCCTATTGTCGGAGCATTTATCGGCGTTGTGGTCGGAGCATTTCTGATATCTGTTACAAGCTTATCACAGGCGTTTTGGTTTGTTGTGTTCATGTTGGTGCTTCAGCAAATTGAGGGAAATTTCATATATCCGCATGTAGTTGGTTCGTCAGTTGGACTTCCGTCAATATGGGTGCTTTTTGCTGTAACTGTGGGCGGAAACGTTGGCGGAATAATTGGTATGTTTGTCAGCGTCCCGGTATGCGCAGTGCTTTATTGCGTTTTAAGCGATATTGTTTTCTTTATGAATCAGAGGAAGAATCCTAAATCCGAATCTATAACCGTTCCTGTGCAAACAGACAAATCACTTGAGAATGAAATGAAAACACCATGTAATGTGAATAACAAAAAGAAAACGGACGAGTAATCGTCCGTTTTTATTTAGCTTACATTGTATATGCTATACCGAGAACTTGGAAGAGCTTATCCTCGTCGCCTTCGGTCATGGAAATTTCAACTTCATATTCCATAGCTTCTGTCTGCATTCCCAATACCATAATTTCGGGATTACCCCAGCCTGAAGAATGGATAGCATTTAAATCAAGTTCATTGTAAGGTTCGCCGTTGCAAGTAATTTTAATATGTGCCTTGCCGAATTTGTCACCGCCGCCTACCTCTTTATAAATTAGGTAGGCAAATTTAGCTTTAAATTTTAAAACTAACGGCTTGTTTCCTGAGCCTTCCTTGTGTGACCAACCGTTTTCAAAGTCTGAGATATTGGAGCCGTTTTCCCAGCTACCTGTGCTTTCGGGTTTAAGATTTGTATTTTCATATATATCTGCACCGGACTGACGAGGTGTATTAAGTGGTTCTGACGGCATTGTATACGCTTCGCTTTCAACGTCTGTAACTGTGTCGAAATAGTGATTAACCATTTCCGCAACAAGCTCATGTCCTGAAACATTCGGGTGAGATTGATCGTCTGAAAAGTCTTTCCATGTCATACGATTGTTTTCAAACATAAATCTAAGTGCGTCACAATATGATATCATTGGAAGCTGATAGTGGTTTCCTATTGCTTTCATATAATCCTGACAGCTATAGTCTTGCTCAGTTACCGAGAAAAGCAGTACTACTGCAACATCTTTTTCAAGCAAGTCTTTGACAATACTCTCATATGCATTGCGATGATTACCGTCATCTGCGTCATTTACTGCAAATTCAACAAAGCAAATATCAGGATTGTTTACAAGAACGTCACGATTAAGCCTTAGAATGCCAAGAGTCGAAGGTGTACCGCTAAGTCCTGCATTACAGTACTTGACGTTTTCACCTGTGCCGTATTTTTCAGCAAAATGCTCATATGTAAGTCTTGCCCAGCATTGGCTTGGTCCTGCGGTAAGTCCTTCGGTTATTGATCCACCTAAGTAGGCAACAGTGATTTCCTCCCCTGCCTGTGCTTTTTTTATTTTTTCTTGCATCGCAGTGGTATTGCCGTATGTTACCATAGATTTTTCAATCATGGCGTCATGCCATTCTTCATCTGTTTCAGGCATCTTGCTTTCGACTGAAGATTCTGTTGTGCTCTCATTACCCTTATCGTCATTTCCGCATCCGCTCATTACAGATAAAATCATAAGAGCTGAAAGGACAAGGGCAAAAAATTTTTTTAATTTCATATGTCATGTCTCCTTATGAAAAAAGTCCTTCTGATATGATTCAGAAGGACTTTTTATAATATCAAGCTAAGTTATTAGTTTACTACAGACTTTTCTGTTTCCTTATCAAAGATATGGATTCTGTTAGGATCAATAGCAACCTGAATTTCATCCTGAGGTCTTGCAGTTGAACGAGGTGAAACTCTTGCAGTAAGAGGAATACCTTCACATGTGAGGTAGAGGTATGTTTCAGCACCCATCATTTCTGTTACTTCTACAGTTGTCTTGATAACACCTGTCTTAGCAGATGAAAGGAACATTTCCTCGTCATGGATACATTCAGGACGAATACCGAGAACAACTTCCTTGCCAACCAATGGCTCAAGAGCTTCTGCGTCAGCCTTGGATTCAGGAACTTCTACAGTATATTTAACTCCTCTTGTTGTCTTAGTATCTTCAGAACCAAATTCAACAATATATTTTCCGTCAACCTTAAGAAGCTTAGAATCAATAAAGTTCATCTGAGGTGAACCGATGAATCCAGCAACAAACTGGTTAACAGGGTTATTGTAAAGGTTTGTAGGTGTGTCAATCTGCTGGATGTAACCGTCTTTCATAACAACGATTCTGTCACCCATTGTCATAGCTTCTGTCTGGTCATGAGTTACATAAATAAATGTTGTACCCAATTTCTTGTGAAGCTTAGAAATCTCAGTTCTCATCTGAGCACGGAGCTTAGCGTCAAGGTTTGACAAAGGCTCGTCAAGAAGGAATACCTGTGGCTCACGAACGATAGCACGACCAAGAGCAACACGCTGTCTTTGACCACCAGAAAGAGCCTTAGGTTTTCTGTCAAGAAGGTGTGAGATGTCAAGAATTCTTGCAGCCTCTTCAACCTTTCTTGCGATTTCGTCCTTAGGAACTTTTCTGAGCTTAAGACCAAATGCCATGTTCTCGAAAACTGTCATATGAGGATAAAGCGCATAGTTCTGGAAAACCATTGCGATATCTCTGTCCTTAGGTGCAATATCATTTACAAGTCTGTCTCCAATATAGAGCTCGCCTTCACTGATTTCTTCAAGTCCGGCAATCATACGGAGAGTTGTTGACTTACCGCATCCTGAAGGACCAACGAGAATGATAAATTCTTTGTCTTTGATCTCAATGTTAAAATCGGAAACGGCAATAACACCGCCCGGGTATTTCTTATAAATTTCTCTTAATGATACACTTGCCATTAATAAGAACCTCCTTGTTGTATTTTACTAATACGTTTATTAGCTACATTTATATCATAACAAATTTCTGATATTATAGCAAGTGTTTTTTTTACTAAAGTTTGTCACATCTCTTTATAAACATTGACGAAAATTGCATAATATCTTCCATTATATGTAAAATCAACTCACTTAAATGTCAAAAGTTTTTCAACATCTTTGTGCAATATCTCCATACACTCTCCAAGAGCTAAATTTTCATTTAAACTTAGATTTCCAATGGAAATTCGCTTAAGATAAACCACCTTGTTTCCAAGAATTTGAAACATTCTTTTAACCTGATGAAATTTTCCTTCATGCAGAATAAGAGTGCATTGATTCAAATTGTTTTCATCTCCCGCAAATTCAGCGGGAAGACACTTTTCATTTCCGTCAATGACCATTCCCTCTTTGAAGCGAAGGAAATAATCTTTTTCCCATGGCTTTTCAAGAGCAACAGCATATTTTTTAGGAACATGACTTTTGGGAGCAAGCATTTTGTGTGCAAGGTCGCCGTCGTCGGTAATCAAAACAAATCCCTCAGTGTCTTTGTCAAGCCTTCCGGCTGGAAACAGTCCTTTTCTGAAAAGATGTGGCGGAACAAGACTGAGTACCGTAGGAGAAGCACCGTCACGAGTGGAGCAAACAACTCCCTGAGGCTTATTAAGCATAATATAAATATATTTTCGATATAAGATTTTTTCTCCGTCCACGTATACTTCTGTGTCATCAGTATCTATTTTAAAGTCCGATTTTTTGCATATTTCACCATTGACCGTAATTTTACCTTTTTTGCAAAGTTCCTTAACCATGCTTCGGGATAAATCCGACCTTTGGGAGGATATGAATTTATCAATTCTTATCAGCATATTTTTTAGTCCTTTTCTGCGGTGAGTATGCTAAGCGAAAAAAATTAACCCTTTCTCAATCCCTGCATAAAACCGCCTATTTCTACGGAGCAAACATCTCCGCCAATAAGTATTCCATCACAAATGAGAATATTGCATTTAATGCAGTCTTTATCCTCATATCCTTCATAATTATACACCGGATATGAGTAAATTTCAACAGTTTTTCCCTTATATTTTGACAAATCAAATCCTTGTTCCTTTTGAAGCTCGTTATATTTTTCATAAACTTCGTTAAATTCTTCGGGAATAACTATAACTCTGCAATCTTCATATTCTTCGGAAGCCTGCCATCCCATTTCTTTTATAAAGCTTTGTCTGTCAGATTCTGTTTTCAGTTCGTAAACCGCAGGGTTTCCTAATTTGTGAACAATCATCAGCGCTACAGTTATTATTGCAATAATAATCACAATTATTCCTCCGAGCGCAGCAGTCGGCTTTTTTACTTTTATAGTTTTAATAAACATCAAACTTCCCTCTTTCAGTTAAATTTTGTACATATATATGTACGAGCAAACATGCTTAGAACAATGATGAAAAAGGGTTATTTTATGAGTTTTTGGGGAAAGATAAAATGAGATAAATTTTATAGGGAAGTTTTTATATGAACTTATTTTCAAATTCAAGGATAAAAGCAATAGCAGTGCTTATAACTGTAACCGCTACAGTGTGCGTTACTCTTCTTTTTCATGTTCAGGTCTATGCGGTATATGCTGCATGGAAAACGCCGAGAACGGAAAAAGTTACTGAGGAGATTATACCTAAGCGTGGAAACATATATGATTGCAACGGGAAACTTCTTGCGGGAACAGATGAAAATAATAAACGCATTTATCCTCAAAACATTGCCTCTCATGTGTTGGGGGGAATAAGCTCAGGCGGTAGTGCACAAAGCGGGATAGAACTGTTGCTAAATGATAAACTTTCAGGAAAAATGGGAGAAAAAACAACTGATTATCTCACTGTAAAGGGCGAAACAACGATATCAAGCGAACAGATAATTTCTGCTGAAAACGGTGAAAGCTGTGCCCTTACTATAAATGCAGATATGCAAAAGAAAATAGAAGACATTCTTAAAAAGGCTATGAATGAATATGACAATTCAGAAAATACAATTAATCCGTCATGCACCGCAGGAAGTATAGTCATATTAAATGCAAAAACAGGAGGAGTTTTAGCAATGGCGTCTGCTCCTGACTTTTCGTTGTATGAATTTACTGAAAACTATGATGAAATTATAAAACAAGAGAATTCACCTTTGCTGAACAGATGTACTTCAGGACTTTATCGTCCTGGCTCCTGCATGAAAACCGTAACGGCTTATGCCGCACTAACTGAGAAAGCTATCACACCTTCAACCTTATTTTTTTGTAATGAAAAGTTTGATCTGTCGGGAATGGAGTTTTCCTGTATGAGTAAGCATAGGTTTACCAATGTAAAAAAAGCCTTGGAATTAAGCTGTAATATATTTTTTTATAAAACTGCCCAGCGTCTTGGCATTGAAAATTTAGAAAAATATCAGCGTCAGTTTGGTTTGGGAGAAGATTTAGAATTTGAGCTGCCATCGCCCTCGGGTCGATTGGCGTCCCCCTCAACGCTGGACAGAGTCTGAAACTAATACACAACTGACCCAGCAGA
>CAMWVM010000001.1 GCA_947177715.1 uncultured Ruminococcus sp. | reverse complement strand
ACGTCAGCTGAAGCTGACCTTGCCACGTTGAAAACGGGCAAGCCCTTATTTGAAAGGAGAGATCTAAATGTATAGCTTTGATAATAATGAAAATCAAAACAACCAAAATCAGAATAATCAAAATATGCAAAATAGTTTTCAGAATTATAATAACGAAAATGTGAATGAGTTTTCTTATACCCCTGAAAAAAATAATAAAAAGCATAAAAGATTACTTACCGCAGTTATCGCTATGTTAAGCGTTGTGGCAATCGGTGCAACATCAATAGTCGGATATTCTCTTATAACCGGAAATACATTGGGAATCAATATTAAATCAGATAAGGATTCAACAGGAAATATCGTAAATGCAAAAAAGGAGACTTCTTCTAAGGTTGACAGAGGAGATCTTCCAACTTTGATTCAGCTTGCAACTCCAACTGATGCTATGCAAATTCCGGATATCGTAAAAAAGGTTTCTCCGTCAGTAGTCGGAATTTCTTGTATGACTACATCAGGAACTGTTACCGGAACCGGAATTATTATGAGCGAGGACGGCTATATTATAACAAATGCTCATGTAGTTGACGGAGCAGAAGCTATTTCAGTAGTTCTTCCAAATAACTATACAGAAAAAACAAAAGAGGACGACAGCAGCAAAAAAACGGATGCATTATTGAAAGACAGCGACGATCAAAAAACTATTGAAGCCGAGTTAATTGGTAAAGATGTTCAAACAGATATTGCCGTTATTAAAATAAATCAAAAAGGATTAACAGCCGCTGAGTTCGGCACATCTGCCGAAGTTCAGGTGGGAGAGGTTTCAATAGTTATAGGAAATCCTCTTGGGCTGAATCTTGCAAACTCTGTTACAGCAGGAATCATATCTGCTACAGACAGAACCTTGACCATTGAAGACAGAACAATGAACCTAATCCAGACGGATGCTTCAATTAATTCAGGAAACTCAGGCGGTCCATTGATTAATGCATATGGACAGGTTATAGGCATTACTTCAGCAAAGGTTGCTTCAACCTATGGCGAGGGACTTGGTTTTGCAATTCCAATAGACGAGGCAATTCCAATTATTAAGGATCTTATGGAAAACGGATACGTTACAGGAAGACCTACTTTGGGAATAAGCGGACTTAATATAACTGAAATTTACTCTGAATATTATGGAGTGCCAAGAGGTTTTATTGTAAAGAGTGTTGAATCAGGAAGTGCAGCAGAACAAGCTGGAATCAAAACAGAGGATATAATTGTTGGTATCGAGGGAACTTTGATTGAATCTATAGAGGAATTCAATGAAATTAAAGAAACATATAAGGCTGGAGATAAAATAACAGTTTCACTTTATAGAAATGAAAAAATAGTAGACGTTGATGTTGTCCTTGGTGAATATATAGCTGACGATACAACAAATAATAATAACAATAATAACAATCAGCAAAGCCTTGAGGATTTTTATAATAACTTCGGCAATCAGTTTGGATTCTAATAAAAATCCGATGCCGCAGAAATTGCGGATATAAAAAAGCTTTCTTCATAATTTTTTTCATATTCTTTTACTTCAGGCAAAAGGCTGTTCCCGTAAAAAGGAGCAGTCTTTTGCTGTAATAAAAAACTTAAATGATTTTATTTTCTACTTGCCTATTTTGTTATTATGTGATAGAATTAATATGGAATGATATTAAAAAAATGAGAAAAAAGGAGAAATACATTGGTTTATACTGATTTGTTGTTTTTTCTTTGTGTGTTGCCTTTTTCGGTCTTGTTATCTTTTCTTGATCGAAGCACAGAGTATAAAAACTTAATTCTAATATTGACATCACTTTTGGTTTTCAGTTGGGGTAAACCTTTTGCAGTTTGCCTGCTGTTTTTAACAACGGCAGCAGAATGGATTATTGCCCGCTGGATAGAAAAAAACAAAGAAAACGGTGTTAAGACATCTGTCCCCTTGATCGTGGACGCAATAATAAATCTTATTGTGTTCTTTGCGTTTACAAGTAAGTTTTTGTATATTAATGAGGACGCCTTTGGTTTTTTAAAAGCTTTGAGTTCTGTCGGTGTAATGTTTTATGTTTTAAGAGGTTTTTCTTATGTCTATGACGTTTATAAAGGAAAAATAAAAGCAGAGAAAAATATATTCTGCCTGCTTACATATATGTGCGCTTATTTCTTTATGCCTGTCGGTCCTGTGGTAAGATACGGTGATATGGAACCGTCTATAAGAAAACGTTCATTGACAGCAACAAGTATGAATGAGGGATTGAATAACTTTATATACGGACTTGGAAAATCAGTTATTATAGCCCCCGTTCTAAGAAAAATAGGAGATGCAGGACTAAATCTCGAAGATATTATCGGCTGCTGGACAGGGGCAGTTTGTATGCTCGGTTTTGCATATTTTCTGTTTGCAGGTTTTTGCGATATGTCATGGGGACTTGCCAAAATATATGGTTTTGATTTTAAGAAAAATTACAGAAATTTGGGCGTATGCGGCGTTTATGAGGGAGTAATTAAAAGCTGCGGTATTTCGTTGTATGAATTCTTTGAAGAAATTATCGCTGATTTACCTCAAAAATATAGAAAAATAATGATAATAATTCTTTCAGCTTTAACAGCCATTATGTTTAATCAAAGTTTGTTGTTTTTGTTGATAGGTTTTATAGTAGGCTTGGTTATTATTTTTGAGAAAACAAATCTGAAAGAAAAGCTGATCACTATGCCAACATGGATTAAATTTATTTATACCTATCTTATCAGCTTTGTATTGTTTGGCGGATTGTTTTGCGACGGATTTAAAAACTGGGGAAAATGGTTTGTGGGACTATTTGGAATAAGCAATAAATATACACTTAGCGTTTCTGTAAAATATGCAATGCTGAATAATATATTTGTCGTGATTATTGCAGTTCTTATGATTCTTGCTCCATTGAAAAATAAATTGATTCAAAAAACCGAGAGATATGCAGAAAAGTCTGTTGATAATTACGGAAAACTAAGTATTATAAAAACAATTTTAACAGCATTGCTTTTAATTGCATGTATAATTGTCATAACATCAGCAAACATTCAGATTTAAATTATCGGAGAGTATTATGAAAGAAGAAAAAGTAAATTCAGAGAAAATAATTGATGAATATATAATGCCTGCCGATTGTGAAAAAAGCGAGCAGGAGCTGGAGCAAATCAGCATTGAAGAGCGCAAATCACATTATACAATAATTAATTTTTTCAGTTTGGTTATTATTATACTTGTTGCAGCAGCGGTATTTATGTTGCTTACCGGAGAAAAAAGACCGGTTAAAATTGATAATCCATTGACTTTGAAAACATTTCTTTCCGGGGAATATGTAAAAAACCTTCAGGAAAGCTATGTGAAATCTTTGCCATATCCCTATGAATTAAAGAATGCCAACGAAAAGCTGACATATATTTATGGAATCGGCAACAAGGTTGAAAAATTTAAGGACGACAACGACGGACTTGTTATTATTTCTGATGAAGAAATAGAAAAAGAAAAGATTAGCATAAAGAAAAATGAGGAAAAAGCATTAAATAACGATTCAGATGAACAGGATTCAGAAGCAGAGGAAACAACAAAAAAGAAAACCACTGCTAAAAAGAAAACGGAAACAGGTTCCCAGCGTGTAAATACAACAACACGGAGAACTACAACAGCCGAAACCACCACAACTGATGAAACAACGACACTTACTACAACAAATAATAATCCGCCTAATGTAACAATAAAAATAACTGTTCCTCCGTCAATTACTTATGATTATGGTGACAGTGTAGCAGAAAACGATGAGGAGGAAAATTAAGCTTGAAGCCAAAAGAAAATCCTTTCGGGCTTTCTGATGATAATAAAAGATATCAAACCTATAATTATTATCTTAGAAAAAAGTTTGGTCAAAAGGTTTTTAAAGTTCCGCTTAATGTGGATTTGGGTTGTCCTAACCGTGACGGAACAAAAGGAACAGGCGGCTGTATATTTTGTTCTGCAAAACTAAGCGGAGATTTTGCCGGAAATCCTTGTGATGACATAAAAACGCAGTTTGATGATATTAAGGATAAAATGCATAACAAGTGGCAAGACGGGCTGTATATTCCTTATTTTCAGGCTGGTTCAAATACTTATGCTCCGGTTGAAACGCTAAGGGATATGTATTATACTGCTCTTAGTTTTGAGAATGTGGTAGGACTTAGTATTGCAACCCGAGGTGATTGTATAACCGAGGAAGTTGCAGATTTGTTGGGTGAGATTTCAAAGAAAACTTATCTTACCGTTGAACTTGGTTTGCAAAGTATTTATGATAAAACAGCAAAACTTTGTAATCGATGTCATACTTATGCCCAATTTCTCGACGGCTTTAATATGCTGAAAAAACGTGGTATAAACATTTGTGTACATATAATAAACGGTCTGCCTTTTGAAACAAAGGAAATGATGATAAAAACAGCTAAAACAGTAGGCGAACTTGGCATACACAGTATAAAAATTCACCTTTTGCATATTTTAAAAGGAACAAAGCTTGCTCAAATGTATGAAAATAATGATTTTCAGGCAATGAGCATTGATGATTATGTCGATATCGTGTGTGAACAGCTAAAAGTCTTGCCTGAAGAAGTGATTATACAGCGTGTTACAGGTGACGGAGCAAAGGATGATTTAATAGCGCCTATGTGGAGCTTGAAAAAGTTCTGTGTAATGAACGAAATAGATAAAAAAATGGCACGGGAAAACCTGTGGCAGGGAATGTGCGTTGATAAGTAAAATAAAAATATTTTTAAGGAGTGAATTTACAATGGAAAAACGAATGACAATAACTTATGAAGTAGGAAATGGATTGTATCTTAATATAACAAATAAATGCCCCTGTAACTGTACTTTCTGTATAAGAAATAACGGCGACGGAGCTTATGGTTCAGACCCACTGTGGCTTGAACACCAACCCACGGCAGAAGAGGTGATAGAAGCAGTAAAGAATTGTGATTTAAATAAATATTCAGAAGTTATCTTCTGTGGATACGGCGAACCTACCTGTGAGCTTGAAATATTGAGAGAAACAGCAAAATATATCCGTTCAGTATCTGACATACCGATCAGAATAAATACAAATGGCTTGTCTGACTTGATAAATAAAAGGGAAACAGCCGCTGAATTAGAGGGTATTGCCGATACCATTTCAATAAGTCTTAATGCTTCTGACAGCAAAGCATATAATGATGTTACCCGTCCGTCATTTAAAGGCGTTGATTGCTTTGAGGAAATGCTGTCTTTTGCTTCAAAGGTGAAGAACTACGTGCCAAATACCGTTCTTACAGTTGTGGATATTATCGGTGAGGAAGAGATTGAAAAAAGCAGAAAAATCGCTGAAACTATCGGCATAAAGCTTAGAGTAAGAGAATATATAGGATAAAAATAACGCCAACAAGAATTTCTTGTTGGCGTGCTTTTTATTATCATAAATAAGGAGTTTATACAATAGACATTAAAGATGTTGTTGTAGGATATTTAATAGGCTTTATTACCCACTTTTTACCTTTTGAATCTTTAATAATCATATCACTAATAAAATAAGATTTATATGGATATAGTGAATTGTTTACATATTTCCCTTTATTTTTCTTTTTGTTTTCTACAAAATATTGAACTGCCTTGTAAGATTTAAAGTAATCTCCATTACTTTTCAATGTTTCAATGGTGTGAAATGCAGTAAGTTTTTTATTTTTATATGCATATATAGAATGTTCAATCTTCCATATTGCACGATTGCAATTATACACATTATACCATGTACTGCCACTGAGAACAAAATTATATTTTTGACTTGTTTCAACGGTTAATGCTGTTATTTCATAAGTATTTTTAGATTTAACAATTAAGTTTGTAGGAGAAGATAATGAGGCATTATGGGCTTTTAACACACCAGAAACTAAAGCTTTAATAACTTTACCTGCAAAAGGATTTGCAAAAGTAATAGAATTAGTTGCTGCTGGCAAAACAACATTTAAAGTAGAATTTAAAAATTTTTCCGCAGATGTTTTATCTTTAATTTTTCCTTTAATAATAATTTTATTTGCAAGTTCGTAATAAAACTTATTAGTATTATTTTTATCACTTACACTTACTGAATAATATTGATATACTTTTCCGTCATATTTGCTTGTTGATTTTGTTCTGATTACATCATATTTTTTATCTAGTCCACTGCTTTGCAAAGGGTACCTTGCTCTATAATTGGAAGAATTATTTAAATTTTATCAGATAAGAATAGTTTATTAATTTCATCACTTTTCATAAACATATTCCGTTCTTGTAATTCATCATGCAAAGATTCATATTCATCATATAAATTAGATAAAGTTTCTGTATATGTATTTGTTGATATATCTTCAAGCGTATCCTTTGAAATATCCTCGTATGCTTTGATCTTTGCTTTTATATTTTCGTATTGTTGTATTAGATAATTTTGTTCATTTAAATCATTACAATATTTATCGCATAAATCAAAAACTTCTACGCTTTCTGTAAGTTTAATATAGTTTGCATTCATTACAATATTATTGGATATAATAATACCCTTATAATTAATTAAATTTGCATTAATTGTTACAGTTCCGTTTGGAGCGTAAATAATTCCTTGATAATCAAAGTTACTTGCATTTATTGTTATATTTCCATTTTTTGAAGATAAAAAATGTAGATCATTACTTTGAAGTGAATTACAATAAAAACCTATATTATTATCTGACAATATATCTGCAGATATTTTTATATTTGAACAATAAAAATTACAGAAATCGGAGCAAATTGCTTCTTTCACATTTGTGTCAGAATAGTAATTAATAGTTTGGTGAGTTTGAATATTATCGTTTCGTTCAAATAAATCAAATAAGTTATCTGGTGAAAAACTTTCTGTTCCATTTTCCAGTGTTCCATTAATATTTTTTGTAGATGCGTATATATTTACGAACCCTTTTGCTCTTATGTTACCTTGTGTTGTTAATTCATTAGTAAATATATCTATATTTCCATTTTCACTTTCAGTAAGTAAAACATATGGTGTGAGATTATCTTGATCAACGGTTTCACCTGCATACGCATTTATGCTATTGCTTAAATGGGCTATTAATAATACTGCAGAAAATAGTGTAACAATAAATTTATTTAAGCACATATTTTTTCCTCCATATTTTAATACTTCTCTATTGAATCAAAAGACCATTCATATATGAAAATACACTTTTTATTTCCAGTGAATTTTAGTTTGTATAATTCATCTTCATATTCAATAAAAAGACTTACATGAATTTTTCGTTTATCAAAACTTATATTATTATCGTCAAACTTTTCTTCAATTTGATATGAAAATGCATTCGATAAAATATCACCATTCGGAGCAGAATAATTTATTACATTGTTATCTTTATCGATAATTCTTGTACTATTCAAATATTTATCAAGCATAATACTTGTTTCACTATGTATTTTTTTAGTAAAGTCTGCAGGATATAAAAATGAATCATAATTTGTTGGAATAAAAGTAAGAATTATAATAAGCAATATTATAAACAGTGATGTAATTGTTAAAACATATTTTATTTTTCTCTTCATAGTGTCTTCGATATAGTATACGAAATATAATATTATTTCGTACAAAACCTCCCTTCTGTTATTTACTTGTTTTGCAAAATCAAAGGAAATTATATCATATTAAGAATAAAATGTCAACGCCAACAAGAATTTCTTGTTGGCGTGCTTTTTCTAATTCATTCTTATACTTACTTCTCCTGTAGAAAGCGCTTTTTCACTGCCGTCCTCAAAACGTACAATAAGCCTTGCTCTATCATCTATGTCCAATACAACGCAGGGGTCTTTTTTGTCGCCTGAAACTGCAAAAACATTTTTTCCTATAAGCATTGAACGGCTGCGGTATTCGTTCAAAACCTCTTTGTCCATGAAATTTTCAGGCAAGCGGCTAAGTTCACGCAAAATTTCTGCCGCTAACCTATTGCGTATGTTTTCCTGCCGGCTGTTACCGAAAACAGATGTTGCAACATTTTTCAGCTCGTCGGGAAAATCACTTTCAGGAGCAAGTATATTTACACCTATGCCTAAAACCGCATATTCAAGACCACCGCTTTCAAAGTCAACCGATGCCTCCGTAAGAATTCCGCAAACCTTTTTATTATTAACAAAAACATCATTTACCCATTTTATTTCTGCCTTGACTTCATTATTGCTTACCGTTTCAATAGCCCTTGATACAGCAACCGCCGCCGAGGTGGTGATAAACAATGCGTTTTCTATGGTCAACTTTGGTTTAAGTATAACGGATAAGTATAGTCCCGTCTTGTCAGGAGAATAAAACCTGCGCCCTAAACGGCCCTTTCCGGCAGTCTGCTGTTGTGCAATAAGAACATATCCAGCAGATTCACCGTCTTTTGCAAGTTCTTTTAAAACCGTGTTTGTTGATGTAACCGTCTTTTCAACGTGAATGTCATATTCGGTTTCGCCGAGAATAGCTCTTATTCCCTCTGCGGACAAACTGTTGTCCTCTGACTTAAGCGTATAACCCTTGTTGGTTACCGCAGAGATTTCAACGCCATCCTTTCGTAAATCTTCAATGGCTTTCCAAATAGCTGTGCGTGAAACCCCAAGAGTTTTTGCAAGCTGTGCCCCGGAAAAGCTCTCTCCCCTGTTTGCTTCAAGTTCATTTAAAACCTTTTCTTTTAAACTCAATTTTTTCACCTTCAAATTTATACAATACCAAAAACAGAAGAAATCAAAATAGTTATAACAAATATCGGTGCAACGTATTTTATCATTATTCTGTAAAGTTTTTTACTTTTAAACTTTCCTGTGATCTCCACTTCATCTTCAATAGACTTTGTTTTAATAACATACCCCACAAAGATGCAAGTGAGAAGTGCAACAATAGGCATAAGTATGTTGTTGCTTAAGAAATCAAAGAAATCAAGAATCGCAAAACCAAATATCTTTATGCCTGACCATAGACCGTAGCCTAAAGATGACGGAATCGCCATAATTGAAGATACAATCATAACCCAAAAGCAAATAACCCGACGACTGCATTTAAGTTTGTCAGAAAATATAGAAACAATAGTTTCCATAAGAGAAATCGCCGAAGTCAGCGCCGCAAATAGTACAAGTACAAAGAATACAAAGCCTATTATCTTTCCTCCATACATAGAGTCAAAAACCTTCGGCAAAGTTTCAAACATAAGGCTTGGTCCTGCATTAAGCTTGCTTTCATCTCCATGAGAGAAAATAAATACAGCAGGTATAATCATAAGCCCGGATATAAATGCAATAGCAGTATCAAATATTTCAATGTGTCTTACCGACTTTTCTAAGTTGTCCTCTTTTCTCATGTAGGAGCCATAAGTTATCATGATTCCCATAGCAAGCGACATGGAGTAGAAAAGCTGGCCCATAGCTGCAATTACCGTTTTAATTGAGAATTTTGAAAAGTCAGGTTTAATATAATATAATAACCCGTCAACAGCACCATCCAACGTGAGTGCATAAACAGCAATTCCTAATGACATGATAATAAGTATCGGCATTAGAATTTTGCTTATATTTTCTATACCCTTTTGTACCCCCATAAATACAACAGCCGAGGTAAGTGCAATAAAAATCAAAAGAAAAATAACAGGCTGTGCTGTTTTGCTGATAAACCCTCCGAAGTATTCATCTGTCGCAGCAAGATGAGATTGGTTTGCAGCATAAACAGTAAGATATTTTGTTACCCAACCGCCGATTACACAGTAGTATGGGAATATTATAATAGGTACAGCCGCTTCAAGATATCCGGTAAAACCCCACTTACGATTCAGAGCAGAAAAGGCCTTAACCGAACTTTTTCCGGTTTTTCTTCCAAGGGCAATCTCTGTTATTAAAAGACTGAAGCCAAAGGTTACAGCGAGAATAAGATAGACTAAAAGAAAAATACCTCCGCCATGTCTTGCCGCTAAGTAAGGAAATCTCCAAATGTTTCCTAAGCCAACAGCCGATCCTGCCGCAGCAAGAATAAAACCAATACGGCTGGAAAAACCGTTTTTATCTTTTTTCATAAACTTTTTCCTTTCTGATTTATATTATATCAAGTATATCAAAAACGCACTAAAAAATCAATAAGTTTTTATATAAAACTAATTAAAAGTATAATTAAAATATCAGATTTTTTATCTAAACTGAGCTTTTAAAGATCTTATTTATAAGCATAAAAAAGCAGTCGTCTGTAGCTTGTGCGAAAATTTACAAAAAATTAATATTATTGCTTGACAATAATATGTAGTGTGTGTTATAATTATTTTACCTCTTTATGAGGTCTATTTTTTTGCGTGTAAAAGCGTGAAAAAACATAAGTTACCTCATGGTTCTGTCCAAATACGGGACAGAGCTTGCGTTAAAACGTGTGAGGGAGGCAGACGTGCTCTGTTAAGGTGAAAACCTTTTGTTCTTGCAGAGTACAAATTTCGTCAGGAGGTGCCGAAAATGAGAGTAAAAATTACACTTGCATGTACAGAGTGTAAGCAAAGAAACTACAACACAAAAAAGAACAAGAAGAATGATCCTGACAGACTTGAAATGAATAAATATTGCAAGTTCTGTAAGAAGCACACTCTTCACAAAGAGACTAAGTAAGTCGGGAGGAAGAATTATGGCTAAACAAGCAGAAATCAATTCCAAGGCTTCAAAGTCAAAAAAGGAATCCGCAAAGTCTGAAAAGAAAAAAGGCGGAATCAAGAAATTTCTCAAGGATTTGAGATCAGAAATCAAAAAGGTTGTCTGGCCTACAAAGAAACAGATTATTAACAATACAGGAATTGTGTTGACTGTAATGGTAATAATGGGACTGTTTCTCGCAGGGATAGACGCAGGACTCGGTGCTGCCGTTAAGGCATTGCTCAATTTGGGTTAATGATCGGGTTTGAGGTTTTTTACAGCGTCAATATTATGGAGGTTTTACATTATGTCTGAACAAGCAAAATGGTATGTTATACACACTTATTCCGGATATGAGAATAAAGTGGCTCAAAATATTGAAAAGGTTGTTGAAAACCGAAAGCTTCAGGAACTTATTCCCGAGGTAAGGATTCCTATGGAACATATTACCGAGATTAAGGAGAATAAAACAACTGAAGCTGAAAGAAAGCTTTTCCCAAGCTATGTTCTGGTTAAAATGGTTATGAACGACGACTCTTGGTATATCGTAAGAAATACAAGAGGAGTTACAGGTTTTGTCGGACCTGCGTCAAAGCCGATTCCATTAACGGATAAGGAAGTCGCAGTGTTGGGTATTGAGGACGAAATAAAGAAAACAGTAAAGGTAACCTTTAAGGTCGGCGATAACGTGCTTGTTACCGGCGGTTCGTTTGAGGGCTTTACCGGTGTTGTACAGGCTATCGATCTGGAAGCTCAGACCGCAGATGTCGTTGTGTCCATGTTCGGAAGAGAAACATCAGTTAATCTGCCGATCAATCAGATAAAAGTAGAGGAATAAGCTAATAAACGCAAGAGCGTTTAAATCATACGTTTGAAAGAAGCGAAAGTTGATATACAAGACAGTTCGCTGGAATTAATGCGAATATGTCTGGTTGTCATCGGCTTCAAAAAGAGTGGGAGGGTTTTATAAACCCGCCTTACCACAAATTATGGAGGTGCGAAAGATGGCACAAAAGGTAGTAGGCTTTATTAAGCTGCAAATTCCGGCAGGAAAGGCAACTCCTGCACCACCGGTAGGTCCTGCACTTGGACAGCACGGTGTAAACATCATGGCATTCACAAAGGATTTCAACGAGAGAACAAAGAACGATATCGGACTTATTATCCCAGTTGTAATCACAGTATATGCTGACCGTTCATTCACATTTGTAACAAAGACTCCACCAGCTGCAGTTCTTATAAAGAAAGCATGTAAGATTGAGTCCGGTTCAGGCACACCTAACAAAACAAAGGTTGCTACAATCACAAAAGAGCAGGTTCAGAAAATTGCTGAACAGAAAATGCCCGACCTTAATGCTGCAAACATCGAGTCTGCAATGAGCATGATCGCCGGAACATGCCGTTCAATGGGCGTTGTAGTTGAAGACTAATTCGTAAGCCGCATTAGTGCGGATAGGGTGGGAGATAGTAATCGGATAGTAATTGTCCGATAACTACTTTCGTTATTACCACTTATAAGGAGGAAATATAAATGAAACATGGCAAGAAGTATGTTGACAGCGCAAAAGTTGTTGACAAGGCTAAGCTTTATGATGCTCCTGAAGCTCTTGATTTGGCAGCTAAGGGTGCAAAGGCAAAATTTGATGAAACAATCGAAGCACATATCCGTCTTGGCGTAGACTCACGTCATGCTGACCAGCAGGTTAGAGGTGCAGTAGTGCTTCCAAACGGAACAGGTAAAAACGTAAAGGTTTGCGTATTCTGTAAAGAAGATAAATATGACGCAGCAAAGGAAGCAGGAGCTGACTATGTAGGCGGCATGGATCTCGTTGATAAGATTACAAAAGAAAACTGGATGGATTTTGACGTAGTAGTAGCTTCACCTGATATGATGGGCGTTGTAGGTCGTCTTGGTAAAATCCTCGGACCTCGTGGACTTATGCCAAACCCAAAAGCAGGAACAGTTACTCCTGACGTAGCTAAAGCTGTAACAGAAGCTAAGGCTGGTAAGATCGAGTATCGTCTTGATAAAACAAATATCATCCATTGCCCAATCGGAAAAGCTTCATTTGGAGCTGAAAAGCTTGAGCAGAACTTCAATACTTTGATGGAAGCTATTGTTAAGGCTAAGCCTGCAGCAGCTAAGGGTCAGTATTTGAAGAGCGTTGTGCTTGCATCAACAATGGGTGTTGGTATCAAGGTTAACACTGCTAAATACGGCAACTAATATTATTTAAATAATATAAATAAACGGATTGACTTTTTTAGTCAGTCCGTTTTTATTTAACTGTTTTTTTAAGTTTTGCATATGATAAGATGTAACTTTAAGGAGAATTTTCTGTCAGGTCAAAATGATTGTGTTTATTTTCCTTATTGAATTATTGCTTTTGAGCAGAGAAACGAGGTCTTGTTATGTGTGCTATTGCTGGTGTTGTTGATTTTAAAGGCATAAATGATAAACATATGGAATGGGCGGCTGAAGTCCGAAAACAGTTAAAAAACAGGGGTCCCGATCAGGATAATATCTATGCGAGCGATAACTGTGCGTTAATACATACACGCCTTGCTGTAATTGATATTGAAAACGGAAAACAACCAATGGCTTTTGTCAGAGAAAATCAAACCTTTACTATTGTTTATAACGGAGAATTGTATAATACCGAGGAGATCAGAAAGGAACTTGTTGATTTAGGTTATACCTTTTGCGGACATTCAGATACAGAAGTAGTGCTTAAAGCTTATGTATGTTGGAAGGAAAAATGCGTCGAAAAGTTTAACGGAATTTTTGCCTTTGCAGTTTGGGAAGAGCATAACCAACGTATGTTTATCGCAAGAGATCGTATTGGCGTAAAGCCTTTCTTTTATACCATAAGAAATAATGCTTTTTATTTTGCGTCTGAAATAAAAGGGCTGCTCTGTAATGATAATATCCCCAGTGAAATAGATAGTAACGCCGTTAAAGAAATTATGCTGATAGGTCCGGCAAGAACACCCGGATATGGTATTTTTAAAGGTGTGGAAGAGCTTCCAATGGGATGCTGCGGCTATTTTTATGAGGAATATGGATTAAAAAAATGGCAGTATTGGGACTTTGCCTGTGAACATATTTTGGAAACCTTTGACCAAACTGCCCAGCATGTGCGTTTCTTGGTAGAGGACGCAATAAAAAGACAAATAGTTTCTGATGTTCCTCTGTGTACCTTCTTGTCAGGAGGTTTAGATTCAAGCCTTATTTCCTCCATAGCTTCCAAAGAGTTTAAAAAACAAGGTGAACAGCTCCATACATTTTCTGTGGAGTATAGGGATAATGATAAGTATTTTAAAGCAAGTAAATTTCAGCCCAACAGCGATGACTATTATATCGGGCAAATGGTCGATTATTTGGGAAGCTGTCACCACCATGTGGTAATAGATACCCCCGAATTGGTAGAAGCCTTGTATGCTTCCGTTGACGCAAGGGATTTGCCAGGAATGGCAGATGTTGATTCTTCGCTGCTGTTGTTTTGTAAAAAAGTAAAGGAGTTTGCAACCGTTGCCCTTTCAGGAGAGTGTGCAGATGAAATCTTCGGTGGCTATCCATGGTATAGGGATAAAGAAATTCGTATGATCGACGGATTCCCATGGTCACAGTCCACAGCATATAGAAAAACTCTTCTTGCTGATGACTTCTACAGCGATATTTGTGAAAGTTATGTTTATGAAAAGTACAAATCTACTATTTCAAAGGTAAAAGACAGTTCGAATATATCTCCCCTTGAAAAGCGTATGAGAGAAATGATGAGACTTAATATGGAATGGTTTATGCAAACCTTGCTTGACAGAAAGGACAGAATGTCTATGTATAGCGGACTTGAGGTTAGAGTTCCTTTCTGTGATTATCGAATAGTGGAATATCTCTATCAGGTTCCATGGGAGTATAAGGATTATAAAGGCAGGGAAAAGGGTTTGCTGAGAGAAGCAATGAGGGATTATCTTCCTCAGGAAGTACTGTGGAGAAAAAAGAGCCCATATCCCAAAACACATAATCCAAACTATGAAAAAGCAGTTAAAGAACAGCTTAACGAAGTAATACACGATTCATCATCACCCATTCTGCAAATATTAAAAAAAGATAAGCTTAAAGAACTCGTGAAAGGTAGAGAAAATGTTCAGTGGTATGGCCAGCTTATGAATAATCCACAGATTATGGCATATATCCTGCAAATAAATTATTGGCTGAAAAAATTTAAAATAAGAATAGTTTAAAATGAGTAAAAACAGGGAAAGCAGTGCTTCTGCTTTCCCTTAGTTTTTATTTTTCAAAATCATATATCAGCCCAAGCTGCCGCATTGACGTTATTCCGTCATTGCCTGCAATAAAGTGGTCTAAAAGATGAATATCCATGCTTCTTAAATGTGTAATAATTTTCTTTGTGAGCAGTATATCTTCGTCTGAGGGTAAGCTGGAGGAATTGGGGTGATTGTGAGCAATGAAAAAGTAGTTTGCACCGCTGTTTAGTATAGCCTTGGTTACATTTCGCAGACTTATCTCAACCGCTTGTGACGAACCCGTTTGAATGTCCATGTGGTTTTTCAATATGTAACTGTTGTCTGTGAAAAACAGCTTGAATTGCTCATATGATATGCCATAGAATAAATCACCTATAAAATCTTTTAATCTTGGAATATCTCTTATGTCTATCTCATCTGTTGTCTTGTCAACATGTAAGTATATATTTAATGCATAAAAAAATTTTAAGGAAAGAGCAGGATTTTCCCCAATGATTTTAGATTCCACAAGCTCTTCATATGATGCGGACAGTACGCTGGAAAGAGACCCAAATCTGTTTATAAGCCTGTGAGCAGTCTGGTTTGTGTTTCCACGGGGATAACAGTAGAAAAGAAGCATTTCTAAAATCTCATGCTCTTCAAAATTGCTGAAATTCATGTTTTTCGCAAACTTAGACCTCATTCGTGCCCTATGTCCGTCATGAAGATTTTCTACTTCCATGAGATTTTCACATCCTTTTTATTTTACGTTATTTTGTTTCATTGTCAGAGAAATTCGCTTTTTCTTTTGGTCAACATTAAGTACCCATACCTTAACCACGTCGCCAACCCTTACTGCTTCAAGGGGGTGCTTTATAAATCTGTCGCAAATTTGAGATATGTGAACAAGACCGTCTTCGTGTACGCCTATGTCTACAAAAGCACCAAAGTCTATTACATTTCTGACTGTACCCATAAGTTCCATTCCAGGTTTTAAGTCTTTAAGCTCCATTATGTCGCCGCTTCTCATTAATGGCGGTGGCAGCTCGTCACGGGGATCTCTTCCTGGTTTTTGTAATTCTTTTACTATGTCAGTTAGCGTAGGAACACCAACTCCGATTTCATCAGCTAAACTTTGAGAGCCTATTTTGGATACAGTACCGTCAAGTCCTTGTAAGTTTTCTTTGCTTATGCTTCCGTCAATGTCATTGACGGAAAGTCCGCACTTTTCAAGTAGAAGTTTAGCAGCATTGTATGATTCAGGGTGAACAGATGTGTTATCGAGAGGGTTCTTTCCTCCCTGAACTCTTAAAAATCCGGCACATTGTTCAAATGCCTTTGCCCCTAATTTCGGTACTTTAAGAAGCTGTTTTCTGTCTTTAAATTCACCGTTTTCTTCTCTGTAAGCAACAATATTTTTTGCAACTGTAGCATTAATTCCTGAAATGTAAGATAAAAGCGAATGGGAAGCCGTGTTTAAATCAACTCCAACAGAGTTTACACAGTCTTCAACTACGCCGGTTAAAGCCTCGTCCAGCCTTGCCTTTGGCATGTCGTGCTGATATTGTCCCACACCAATAGCTTTGGGGTCAATTTTAACAAGCTCAGCCAAAGGGTCTTGTAAACGTCTTGCAATGGAAACAGCACTTCTCAAGGATACATCATATTCAGGAAATTCCTGTGCTGCCAGCTTTGACGCAGAGTAAACAGATGCACCGGCCTCCGATACGACCATGTATGAAACCTTTTGAGGAATTTCCTTGATAAGTTCTGCAACAAAAGCCTCAGATTCACGAGAAGCAGTTCCGTTTCCAATAGAAATCGTCGTAACATTGTGCTTTTCAATAAGCTTTGACAAAATTCTCTTTGCTTCTTCAGTTTTGTTTTGGGGAGGAGTGGGATATACGACCGTCGTGTCTAAAACCTTGCCTGTATGGTCAACAACCGCAATCTTGCAGCCTGTCCTGTATGCAGGGTCAAGTCCAAGAGTGCATCGTCCCTTGATTGGTGGCTGCATAAGAAGCTGACGAAGATTTGAAGAAAATACCTTTATCGCACCCTCTTGTGCCTTCTCTGAAAGCTCGCTGCGTATTTCACGTTCAATGGAAGGGTATATTAGTCGCTTGTAGCTGTCTATACAAGCAGCTTCCACGAGTTTACCGCATTCGCTGTCATTTATCTTGAATTTTGAAATGCAGGCCCTCTCACCTGCTCCCTCAGGAACTTCAACAGAAACCTTGAGTGCACCCTCTTTTTCTCCCCTGTCCATGGCTAAAACTCTGTGCCCTGCAACCTTAGATACAGATTCTGAGAAATCATAGTAGTTTTCGTATACCGTTTCTGCTTTTTCATCAGATGCCTTTGAAACAATTCTGCTAATTTGAGAGAATAATGTTCTTAAGTATTTTCTAAGTTCAGCATTGTCCGAAACATCTTCTGCAATAATGTCCATTGCCCCTGCAATAGCCTTATCAGCAGTATCAATGCCTTTTTCTTCATCAATAAATTCTTTTGCTTCATTGATCGGATTTACAGCTTCGTTTTGTGCAATAATAATATCAGCTAAAGGCTCAAGCCCCTTTTCTCTTGCAATGCTTGCTCTCGTCTTTCTCTTAGGCTTGAACGGACGATAAATGTCTTCAACTTCCACAAGAGTAACAGCCTTTTCAATAGCGGCAGCCAGTTCGTCAGTCATCTTTTCCTGCTCAGTAATAGAAGAAATAACTTCTGATTTTCGCTTTTCAAGGTTTCGTAAATATGTAAGACGATCGAAAATTTCTCTTAAAATCTGATCGTCAAGTGATCCTGTCATTTCCTTTCTGTATCGTGCAATAAAAGGAATGGTTTTGTCATCATCTATAAGTGAAACAGTGTTGTCAATTTGCTCTTGTCTGAGCTTAAATTCTTCTGCAAGTATCTTGTTTATTTCCATGTCAGTTTTCCTTTCAGTCTGCGTTTACCGCAAGTATGGGATATCCGTTAATGTAAGGCTTGATTATCTGCGGATTTACTTTTGCCTCTTCAAAAATAGCCGGTGCAAGTTCTTTGGCAAACTCCGATAATTCTTCAAGAGAGTGTGTCTTTACAACAGGACAAACCGGAGATAAGGTTATAACCTCTGTTCCGTTTAAGTCCATAATGCGAAACGGCCAGATCCGACAGTCAAATGGCTTTTCGTCTTTCATGATGCAGCCATTATGCTTATCCAGCATAGAGCAGTAGTATAAGTCCTCATCTGCTTCTTTTTCCATGTCAAGGATATAGTGATTATCCTTGCTGAGAAATTTTTGTTTAGCATTGTAATCCTTAAGAATCTTATTTGCCTTGGACTGAGTTATAACAGGAGCTTCCCAAATGTCTGAGCTGTCAAAACAGCAGCAAATACGGCACTTTGCACATTCTTCTTTTGCTAGTATTTTGCTAAGCAAACTAATCACCGTCCGATTTCAGTATGCTTTAATTTTACCACAAATTGCGCAAAAACGCAAGATTAAAAGAACACATAATATATGATACCATAAACCACACTTGCAAGTATACCGTAAAGAATTACAGGACCGGAAATAATAAAGATTTTTGCTCCAAGACCTAAAACAAAACCCTCAGTCTTGAATTCTATCGCAGGAGCAACAACCGAGTTTGCAAAACCGGTAATAGGGACAAGAGTACCCGCACCGGCATGTTTCGCAAGTCGGTCATAAAGACCGAAAGCCGTGAGTAATGCCGAGAGAAATACTAAAGTTATTGATGTTGCCATTCCGGCATTTTTTTCAGAAAGACCAAAAGAAGAATAAAGATTTAGCAAACCCTCTCCAAGCATGCAGATCAAACCGCCTATAATAAAAGCCTTAGGAATGGTGACCCACCATTTTGTGCCCTTTGAAGCTTCCTTGTACATTTCAGAGTATTGCGTTTTACTTAAATTAATATCCATTTTGCATATCCCTTTCATTAGTTCTTTTCAAATATTATTTGCACAATATTTTAAGATATGCAAAAAAAGACTGCTGCAATGTCAGCAGCAGTCAAGGATAGTCGATAAACTATAAATTACAGAATATTAAAATTTAAGTCAACCTTTTTTAAAGGGTTGCAGGATTCAAAGGGACAGCGTCCCTTAAATTGTTTTAAGTAGTATAGTTTTTATTCACCGGCTTTTGAAGTGTTAGTATCAGCTTTTGTGCCATCGGAAAGCCTTGGCAGCTTGTCTTTGGTTATAACCAGCGAATTGTTGTATGTTTTTATAAGCTGTTCAGCGGTGTTGTATTCTTCCGAAAGGTTTCCCTCATCATCCAAAAGATAATTTCCGCCCCATTGACCAATATAAGACCATAAAGCATTTTCCTCTGCAATAGCGTTGATGTCAGGAAAACTTCCGCATTCACTCATTGCAATAGGCTTGCTTTTGCATATTTTCGTTAAAAACAGTAACGTGTTAAGCTGTCCTGAGCTGTGATTCTTGTCATAAATGTCAGCTGAAATAATGTCGCATTGTCCGTCGCCAACATACCAGTCAGAGTTCTGTGCACTCCAAACCCAAATGAGATTGTTAAGCTTGTGGTATTTTGTCTGACGCTCATATAATAGTTTCCATAGCCATTTGTATGACGCCGAGTCCTTACCCCACCAGAAATAACCATTGCTTGCCTCTTGAATTGGTCTCCAGATCACAGCAATACCATTGTTCTGTAAAATCTTAAGCTGTTCAGATATCTTGTCAACATCCCTTATAATCGCAGCACATTCATCAGAAATCTTCTTTTCCTTGTGAAGTTTGTCTATCTGCTTTTCTGAAAGCTCAGCAATATCTTCTTTTGTTACAGCCCTTGAAAGATCAAAATCCGTCTTGTCAGCATAATATTCACCGCTGCCTAAAGGATCTGTCCAGTGCCACATATATCCCACAATTCCGCCGGATTTGTTCCATTCAACAGCATACTCAATTTCATTTTCTGCGGAAATGTTTTGCTCTTGAGTGAACGGCATTAAATCACCGAATCTTATTGCAGGATATTTTCCCGTGACCTCAAAAATTTTGTCCGTTTCAACATGTGTCCCAACAGTGTCATATTGTCCGAGAATAATTTTATTGCCGTAATTTTCACAAAGATATTTGTATAACGCCGTTGCATTGTCATCTGCGTTTTTGTTTGAAAGCTGTGCTTTTTCAGTGGTTGCTCCTGATAGAATGCTGTCTTTGGTTGATGTAACCCTGACAAAGTCAGCATCAACAGTTCCATTTTCAGAAATAATAGTAATAACAGCAGTTCCCTTTTTTATGTATATGTTGTTAAGAGAAAACGTTTCAAATGCTTTTCCTCCGCTTAGGGATATCTCACCGATAACTTCACCGTTTATCGCAAGCTTGTTTGTGGTCGCCTTGTCACTGGCAGCCGTAACAGCAATGTTGTAAAATTGTGAGTCGCTTAAATCAAAAGCAACCTCCCATTTGCCTTCACTTCCATTGAAGTTTGTGACATATCCACTGCCCTTGTAACCCTTTCGAGTCTTGTCAATTTTAGTGCCGCCCGAAATAGTTCCGTCTTCTGCCTGAACAGTCTTGTCATACTTTACATATTTAATTCCCTGTAAACTTATATCTGTTTCTTTAATATCCGGCGTATCGGAAGAATTATCACCGACAAACGCCGAACTGATATCATTAATTTGTTCTTCAGAGCTTTGTTCCGGTGGATTTTTAATAACGTCTTTGTTTTTGGAAATGGACTGTCCGCAGCCCGCCGCACATAAAAGGGATAAAGCACAGGCAAGAGCAGTAATTCTTTTCATCCACATAACATTAGTCTTTCCTTTCCGATAATTTTATCATTCGTTTTCAAATAAGGGAGTTGAAAAATATCTTTCCGCTGTGTCAGGTAAAACAGTAACAACAGTTTTTCCTTTTCCAAGCTTTTTAGCAAGCTTCTTTGCCGCGGCAACATTCGTGCCCCCTGAAATTCCGCACATAATCCCTTCTAATCTTGCAAGGTCTTTTGCAGTTTCAATAGCCTCTTCATCGCTTACAATGTATATGTCATTGTAAATTTCCTGATTAAGATTTTTTGGAATAACTCCGTCGCCGATGCCCATCTGAAGATGTGTGCCGACAGTTCCTCCGGCGAGAATAGCAGCGTTTTCCGGCTCAACAGCCCAAATTTCTATTTGTGGATTCTGTGCCTTGAGAACCTCTCCGATACCGCTTATGGTTCCTCCCGTGCCGATTCCGGAGCAGAATCCGTCAATAGGACCCTCAACCTGTTCCATTATCTCTAACCCCGTGTGATGCTTGTGTGCCCTTGGATTAGCAGGGTTTTCAAATTGCTGCGGCACAAATACATTAGGATTTTCTTCTGCCATTTTTAAAGCAGTGTCCATGCATTCTTGAATACAGTCGCCAATATTTCCATGATCGTGCATGATCTTGACTTCAGCGCCATAGTGTGCAATAAGTTTTCTGCGTTCCTCGCTTACCGAGTCAGGCATAATGATAATTACCTTGTATCCTTTTACCGCACCAATAAGTGCAAGTCCAATGCCTTGATTACCGCTGGTGGGTTCAACAATAATCGTGTCTTTGTTTATAAGTCCCTTGGCTTCAGCGTCGTTTATCATTTCCAATGCCGTGCGTGTCTTGATAGAACCACCCACATTCAGTCCCTCAAATTTTACAATAATCTGAGCGGAATCCTCATCAACCATTCTGTTTAATCGAACCATGGGCGTGTGTCCGACTACATCAAGTATATTGTTATGTATCATAAAAAAGCCCCCGTAAAAATGTCTGTGATATTAATTTAAGTATTAAAAGTATACCATATTTTTGCCTTTAATGCAACAATATTACCACTAACTTAGCCTGCGTTCAATAGGCATCCTTAATGTGCGTGTAAAGAATTTAACTGTTATACCTGTGCAAAAAGCTGAAATAATCGTGCCTTCTCTTGTGCCCACTATTGTGAAGTCAAAGAATATAAGAGATAGCATAATTGAAAGAACAACGCAAATTATGTCAAAAGCAATCTTAACGTTCCCAAAGTTTTTATCAGCCTTATCAGAAATAGCCTTAACAAATGCCTCACCTGAGTTCATAATCACGTTGGCAATTACAGAAAGAGCTATGCCAAACCCAAGGATAATTATCCCCAGAACCACCATGAGTAATCTTATTGGATATAAATCTGTAGGAATAACAGATACACACCATAATCCAAAATCAGTGAAGTATCCAAATAGAAACGACAGCGGTATCT
This sequence comes from uncultured Ruminococcus sp., assembly GCA_947177715.1. Classification (GTDB taxonomy): domain Bacteria; phylum Bacillota; class Clostridia; order Oscillospirales; family Ruminococcaceae; genus FB2012. Next base: position 5,545 of record CAMWVM010000001.1, on the reverse strand, counting down.
GTAAAAGCTGAATTGGCTGAAAGTTTTTCCTTAGTATAATAATTTGTCCTAAAATCAATATGCAGTTCCAAATAATAAGCCAAGTTCCCATTGTCAGTATGGGGAATTTATAGCTCATTATGTTTGCAACGGACGATATGGGCGAAACTCCAAGCTCACCGTGTTTTGTAAATGCAACGCCTAAAGCTGAAAAAAATAAGCTGACGATAAATAAAGTATATCTCTTAAAAATCTCTTTTTTTGTCATTATAACACCTCTGAAAAAAATTTCTTTTGCAATAATCCAATTAAATTTAAAGTCTGCTGTGTATAACAGCAGACCGAGCTTAATCACCTAAGTATTCTTTAACAACCCCTAAAAATGCGTCCATCTCTTTGTCAGTTCCTATAGTAATGCGTAAGTAGTTTTCAATTCTTGGTTTGTTAAAGTATCTTATAAAAATATTTTTGGATTTCAAATATTCAAAAATATCCTTGGCATTGTGTTTTGGATGAGAAGCAAATAAAAAGTTGGTGCTGCTGTCTAAAACTATGAATCCCAAGTCTTTAAGTTCCTTTGAAGTCCTCTCACGGGTGGTAATGACTTTTGTAATAGTGTCCTCAAAATATGCCTTGTCTTTGATTGACGCAATGCCTGTCTGAATAGCAATGCTGTCCATAGGATATGAATTGTATGAATCCTTTACTGCATCCATGTATGAAATGAGATAAGGATTTGCAAATGCCGCAGCAACACGCATTCCTGCCATGGATCTTGATTTTGAAAATGTCTGAGTAACAACTAAATTATCATATTTGTCTATAAGTTCAATAGCCGAGTATTTGCCAAAGTCCGCATATGCTTCATCAATTATAACTATGCAGTCTTTGTTGTGCTCTAAAAGATCAATGATAAAGTCCTTGTCCTCTCCAATAGATGTGGGAGCGTTTGGATTGGGTATAACTACTCCTCCGTTTGGTTCATAGTAGTCTTTTACATTGATCCTGAAATTATCGTCCACTGCATAAACTTTCTCAGGTATCTTTAGAAGCTCGCACCATACAGGATAAAAAGAGTATGTGATGTCAGGATATGCAATAGGCAAGTCAGAGTTGAAAAATGCTCTGAAAGCCGTTGCAAGAACATCGTCCGAACCGTTTCCTGTGAAAACATTTTCTTTCTTTATACCGTAATATTCTGCAATAGCCTCTCTCAACGGATTTGCATCTATAGAAGGGTATTTCTTTAAATCACCGTAGCTGAAATCATCTAAAACCTTTCTTACTTCAGGTGACGGAGGATAAGGATTTTCATTGGCATTCAGTTTGATAATATCGTCAAACTTCGGCTGTTCTCCCGCAACATACGGATCTATTTTTATTAAATTTTTTTGCCAAGGTCTTTCACTCATGTTTGTTGTCCTTTCATTTATTCTTCAGTGTCAATCAGCTTTATGGACATGTCTGTTTCAAGACTTTCCACATCTCTCAGCTTGCGGTTGATCTGTCTTGTCCTTACGCCAACTAACTTGTCAAGGTCTTCATCAACCTTTCTGATTCTGTCTTTAGCAGAATTAAGCACCTTTTCAAACGTAGTAAACTCTGTTTTCACAGCACCAAGCACCTGCCATACCTCGCTGCTCCTCTTTTGAATAGCAAGAGTCTTGAAGCCCATTTGCAGCGAGTTGAGCATAGCCGCCATAGTTGAAGGCCCTGCAATGTTAATCTTATATTCATTCTGTAAAATTTCTACAAGCCCGTGGTTTACAACTTCTGCATAAAGTCCCTCAAATGGCAGGAACATTACTGCAAAATTTGTGGTATAAGGCGGAGCTATGTATTTTTCCTTTATGTCCTTAGCACACTTCTTGATAATACTCTCAAGATTTTTGTATGCAGCCTTGACCGCCTCCGCAGAGCCCGATTCATATGCATCCTGAAGCGCCGCATAAGTGTCCCCCGGGAATTTGGAGTCAATCGGTAAATAAACGTGTTCTCCGTCAGTACCACCCGGAAGTTTTACTGCAAATTCAACCCTGTTTGTGCTGCCCGGAATTGTGGGAACTTCCGTGTCATATTGTTCAGGGGTGAGAATTTCCTGTAATATCGCCCCAAGCTGAATTTCTCCGAGAATACCTCTCGTTTTAACATTGGAAAGAACCTTTTTCAAATCTCCAACGCCTGTGGCAAGATTCTGCATCTCGCCTAAACCCTTGTATACTTCTTCAAGACGCTCGCTTACCAGCTTAAAGGATTGATTCATTTTGTCCTCTAAAGTCTTTTGAAGCTTTTCGTCAACTGTGGTTCTGATTTGATCAAGCTTTTTGTTGTTGTCCTCTTGAATGTAGTTAAGCTGCTTGGAAATGGTACCTCTCATAGCTTCAAGCTTTTGCTCGTTGTTGGCTTCAAGAGTCTTAAAACGGTTTTCAAGGGTTTTCATCTGTGAAGCGATCGCTTCACCTGATGCCTGCTGTTTGTCCGTAACTGTCTTGTCCATATCACCGATTTTGTCGGAAATCTTTTTGTCCATGTCTTCAATGCGGCTTGTCTGTGCAGAAAAGGCACTTTTTTGATTTTCTATAAGCATATCGCCTAAGCTTTTAACGGAACTTTGAATGTTAGCGGTTATCTCCCTGCGCTGTTCTCTTTCATTTATAGCATTCTCATTTCGTATTTTTTCTAATTGTTCAGCTAATTCCTTGCATGAATTGTCGTCATGATTCCCTGATTTTATTAAAAGTACTATCAGCAGAATTATTACTGCGATTGTACAAACCAATATAGCAATATCCATTTTAACATCTCCCGAAAATATATCATTATCAGTATATCATATATTAAATTTTTTCGCAAGCAAAAACATAGTCAGCAGTTGTTTTACTTGAAAACTCTGTAAAAATATGATATTATAATAATGAGTAATTTTGTTTTTCAGAGGGGAGGTTTTGTCATGCTTCCGCAGCAGTTTCAAAAGGATATAACTTATCTTAAAGGCGTCGGTCCTAAAAGAGCTGAGTTATATAATAAGCTGGGTATCAATACGGTCTATGATCTGCTTAATCATTTCCCAAGAGGATATCTTGACTTTTCATCTCCTGTTTCTATTTCACAGGCTGCCGCTAATCCCAATGAGTGTTCTGCCATTAGGGGAAAAATCGTGAAAAAGCTCCCCGAAGCAAGAATAAGAAAAGGTCTGTCAATATATAAAGCTGTGTTTACAGATGATGTAAATGACCTGACAATCGTTATATATAACAGCGAGTTTGCCTTTAAACAACTTGAACCCTACGAAGAGTATATTTTGTATGGGAAAATAACGGGTAACCTTGTCAGATATGAAATGACTAATCCGCTTATTGTGCCAATAGGCTCACCGGATAAAATCCAACCGGTCTATTCACTTACCGAAGGATTAACTCAGTCCTTGCTAAGAAAAACAATGCATACCTCCCTTGAGTCATTTAATAAAGAAATATATGAACCTCTTCCAAAAAGAATAATGGAGAAATATTCTCTGTGTTCATATAATTTTGCTTTGGAAAATATCCACTTTCCAAAAGATAACCATTCTCGTGAAACAGCAAAACGCAGACTGGTTTTTGATGAGCTTTTGACTTTGCAGCTTGGAATGTATGTCTTAAAAAGCCGTTCTCAAAGCAGAACAGGTTGTGTGATGAAAAATATATCACTGACTGAGTTTTATAATTCGCTGCCCTTTGAATTGACTAAAGGTCAGCAGGACGCTGTAAACGACTGCATTTCAGATATGTGTAAAACCTCTCCCATGAACAGATTGGTTCAGGGTGATGTTGGCTCGGGAAAAACTGCCGTCGCCGCAGGAGCAGCATTTTTTGCATATAAAAACGGATTTCAGACCGCCTTGATGGCTCCTACTGAAATTCTTGCCGTTCAGCACTATGAAACTTTGTGTGGCTTTCTTGAACCTCTCGGTGTGAGAATTGCATTGCTGACAGGTTCTCTGACATCAAAGCAGAAAACAGTGTTAAAACAGCAAATCGTTGACGGCGAGTATAACGTTATTGTCGGAACTCATGCCCTTGTCCAGCATACTACAGAGTTTAAAAAGCTGGGACTTGTCATAACCGATGAACAGCATCGTTTCGGTGTTGAACAGCGTGCAGCCTTGGCGAAGAAAGGGCAAAATCCTCATAAGCTTGTTATGTCTGCAACACCGATTCCAAGAACGCTCGCTCTGATGATTTACGGAGATTTAGATATCTCGATTTTAAAAGAATTACCTAAAGGAAGACAGCCCGTTGAAACCTATGCTGTAACAGGAAAGCTTCGTGAGCGTGCCTTTGGTTTTGTAAAGGACAGACTTGATGAGGGAAGACAGGGTTATATCGTATGCCCAATGATTGATGAAAGTGAAATGGATCTTCAGGACGTAAAAAGCTATGCAAAAAAGCTTCAGGAGGGTGCATTTAGAAACTATAAAATCGGACTTCTCCATGGAAAGCTTTCTACTGCCGAAAAGGAACAGATAATGTCTGACTTCAAAAATCACAAAACCGATTTGCTTGTGTCAACAACAGTTATCGAGGTTGGCGTGGATGTGCCAAATTCGGCAGTCATGGTTATAGAGAATGCCGATCGTTTCGGATTGTCACAGCTTCATCAGTTGAGAGGACGTGTGGGAAGAGGAAAATATAAATCTTTTTGCATTCTCATTACCGATAATGTCAGCGAAGAAAGCAGAAAAAGATTGAAAATTCTATCAAAAATTCATGACGGATTCAAAATTTCTGAGGAGGATTTGAAGCTTCGAGGTCCGGGAGATTTTTTTGGAAGCCGTCAGCATGGACTTCCGGCAATGAAAATAGCAGATATGTCTGCTGACTTGGAAACTTTAAAGCAGGCGCAAAAAGCAGCACAGGAAATAACCACATCTGATCCCTTGCTGAATAATCCCGAAAATCGTGACCTGAAGCAGCTTGCGCTTATGCTTTTTAAGAATAAAAATATTGATTAAATTAAAACGAATGAAAGGAAAATTAATATGGACGGAAATCTTAAGAAAACAATTATGCTCAGAATGGAAAAAACGGCAGAGAACCTGAGAAAAAATAATATGGAAGTGTATATTGCCGACAATAGCAGCGAAGCGGTAAAAATCGCAGAAAGCCTCCTTAAGGAGGGAGAAAGTATTTCCTGCGGAGGTTCGGTAACACTAAAAGAAAGCGGCGTTATGGATTTGATGAAATCGGGAAAATATAATTTCCTCGACCGTTCTAAAGCAAAAACTCAAGAGGAAATTGAAGAAGTTTATCGTCAGGTTTTCAGCTGTGATACTTATCTTACTTCGGCAAATGCCGTAACCGAAAACGGCGAGCTTTATAATGTGGATGGAAATTCAAACCGTGTTGCGGCAATCTGCTACGGTCCAAAGTCGGTAATCTTTATCGTGGGAATGAATAAACTTGTACGCAATATCGACGAGGCAGTAGTAAGAGTAAAAAACTGTGCAGCACCGCCAAACTGTATTCGTCTTGACTGTAAAACCCCCTGCCATGAAACAGGAGCGTGTATATCCCTTTCAACGGTC